>JBBQFA010000031.1:0-13882 GCA_038321515.1 Thermoleophilia bacterium
TCGAAGGCGGGCCTGAAGTCGGGGGTGAAGCGGTTGGCGAGGATGTCGGCAAGCGTCTGTTGCCGGACTCCATCGCCTGGAGCCACGCGGTGACGTTGCCGGCGTTGTAGACGAGCGCCTGATTGGCCGTGAGCTGGGCGCCGTTCGCCTCGGTGCGCAGGCGGGAGGAGGTGGCGTACTCCTTGGCGCTCTCGCCGTCCCAGAGCGCCGCCTGATAGCCGCTGAGCGCGGTCGCGATGGCGACGATGGCGAGCAGGATGGCCTCGAGGATCTCGATCGTCTCGATGCGGCGCTTGCTTGGCTTGTGGGCTTCGTGCTCGTCGTGTGCACCGTGCTCTCGCAGATGCTCCGCGACCTCGGCGTTGATGTTGCCCTCTGACGTGGTGCGGCTCCTCCGCTTTCCGACCTGGCGTCCCCGATGCCGGCACATCGTACAGGGCGCCGGCGCACGGGACCCCGCCGGCCGGCCGCCGCTCAGACGCGCGGGTACGTCATGATGAGGAACAGGCAGTAGAGGAGGAAGACGCCGGCGACCACGTTGACCGCGTAGCGCACGCCCCTGATCCTGAACCGCTGGCCGAGGGCGATCATGAAGAGGACGGCCGCGAGGATGACCGTAAGGCGCACGTAGTGTTCTCCGCGGTCGCGGAACTCGACGCCATCGTTGAAGGCGATGGTCGCCTCCTTGCCGACTGCCTTCGCCTGGTCGGAGAGAGGGTCCCTGAACTGCGGCATGTAGCGTGGACCCGCCGGTGCGGACGGATTGGTGAAGGGGTGCAGCTTGACCCACGCGTCGAAGGCGACCTGGTAGTTCGGCAGGAACCGCTTGCTCAGCTCCTTTGCCGCGGCCACGTCACCCGAGGTGACGGACTGGATCCAGGCGGTGAGGGTGCCGGAGTTGTAGATGAGCTGTTGATTGGCGGCGAGGCTCATCTCGTAGCTCTCCGCACGCAGCCGCGACGAGGTGGCGTAGGCCTTGGCGCTCTCGCCGTCCCAGCGCGCGGCCTGGTAGCCGCTCAGCGCCGTCACCAGCGCCACGATCGACAGAAGGACGGCTTCGAGGATCTCGACCGTCTCGACGCGCCGTTTGCGCGGCTTGCCGGTGGCAGTGTGCTCGGCCTGCTCTCTCAGGCGCTCCGCCACCTCGGCGTTGATGTTGCCCTCGGGCATCCCCATCTCCTCGTCCGCGTCGTCCGCGCCGACGCGGACGCATGCTACTACACGCGTGACCGCCGGGGCGGTACCCTCGAGACGCTGTCCGCGCAGCTTCCGCGGACGAGACACAGGGCATTATGCAACAATCAGCGTATGCATGGAATTGAGCCGATAGTCGACGGCGATGACGCCGTCGTCGATGCGGTGCTGACGGCGAGCCGCGTGCTCGTGGCGATCGCGGCTCGCTCCCCCGCCGACGCCGACGAGAAGGTCACGCTCACCCAGCACCGCCCGCTCGTCGCGGCCCTGCGCCGCCTGGCCGCGAACGCCGGCGAAGTCCCCGAGCAGGATTGGAGCAGCGGATGGACCCTGTGAGCCGGACCGGCCGTCCCCATCGGTCGCTCACGGTGGAGATCCGCGCCATGGGCGCCCGCGCCGGCCGGTGGCTCTCAGCGGCTTCGTATCTCAAGAAGTGGATCGTGCTCAGCGTCGTGATCGGCATCATCGCCGGTCTGGGAGCCGTTGCGTTCTTCGAAGCGCTGCAGTTGTGCACTCGTTTCTTCCTGGGCGTGCTTGTCGGCTTCCGTGTGCCCGGCACGGTCGGCGAGGGCGGCCTGCACGAGTCGTTCAAGGGCGCACGCCTCTGGCTCCTGCCCGTCGTCACGGGCACAGGGGCGCTTCTCGGCGCGCTGCTCGTGTTCAAGATCGCGCCGGAGGCCGAAGGCCACGGCACGGACGCGGCGATCGCCGCTGTCCACCACAACCCGCGGGGCATCCGTCTCCGGTCGGTCGGGGTGAAGATCGTCGCCTCGGCGTTGACCATCGGGTCGGGCGGCTCGGGCGGGCGCGAGGGTCCGGCGGCGCAGATCAGCGCCGGCTTCGGTTCGCTCCTCGCGCGCTTCCTCGACCTCGAGCCGGCGGACAGCCGGACGGCCGTCGCCACGGGGATCGGGTCCGGCATCGGCGCGATCTTCGGCGCCCCGCTGGGCGGCGCGGTCCTCGCGAGCGAGATCCTGTACCGCGACGACTTCGACGCCACCGCACTTCTGCCGTGCTTCATCGCCTCCGTCGTAAGCTACGCCGTGTTCGGGGTGTTCGAGGGCTGGGCGCCGCTGTTCGGCTATGTCGGCGGGTACGAGTTCTCCGATCCCGTCCAGCTTCTGTGGTTCGCGCTCATCGGCCTGCTCGGCGGCCTGTTGGGGCTTCTCTACGCGAGGAGCTTCTACGGGCTCGCCGCGCTCTTTCGCCGGCTGCCGCTGCCGCGGTGGTTGGGGCCCGCCATCGGCGGCGTCCTGGTCGGGCTCATGGGCCTCGTCATCCCGCAGGTGCTCGGCACCGGGTACGGATGGGTGCAGAAGGGCTTGGGCCTCGAGTTGCTGACGCTCCCGCTCTGGATCGTGATCGTCCTGCCCTTCGCCAAGATGCTCGCCACCGGCCTCTCCATCGGCTCCGGCGGCTCCGGCGGCATCTTCGGGCCCGGCATGTTCATCGGAGCCTTCCTCGGCGCAGCGGTGTGGCGCGTCTTCGAGCCGATCGCCCCTTCCATGGGTCACAATCCGGCGCCCTACGTCATCGTCGGCATGATGTGCTGCTTCGGCGGCATCTCGAGGGCGCCGCTGGCGATCATGATCATGGTGGCGGAGATGACCGGTAGTCTCTCGATGCTGGCGCCGGCGATGATCGCCGTGGGCATCTCGTGGCTCATCGTCCGTCGCAGCGATGCGACCATCTATCACAGCCAGCTCAAGACCCGCGCCGACGCCCCCGCCCAGCGCGTGCTTGTCGGCCTTCCTCTGCTCTCACGTATCCCGACGAGACGCGCGATGGCCCCGCCCCGCCTGGTGCTGACGGCCGACCTGACGGCCGGCGAGGCCGTCGTGGCGCTGAACGCCGACAAGCTGGTCGGGGCCCCGGTCGTCGACGAGGAGGAGCGCTTCGAGGGCTCCGTCCTCGAGGAGAGCCTCGAGACTCGCGACGACGGCCGGACGCTGGGCAGGCTGGTCGACGTCGGCGCCCCGTCTGTGCCCGTCTCGAGTAGGCTCGACGTGGCCCTGGAGGCGCTCAACGTGGGCTCGTATTCGTGGGTCTCGGTGCTCGACGACGACCGCCGCGTCGTCGGCACTCTGTCGATCTCCGACCTCGTGCGCGCCTATCGTCGCGAGCTGTCGGCGAGCTTCTCCCGGCTCACGGTCCTCCACGACGGGGCGGCATCGTTCGATGTCAGCATCCCCGAGGGTTCGCGCGTTGTCGGCATGAGGCTTCGCTCGGCGCGGCTGCCGGGCGACGTGCTGGTCACGTCGATCACCCGTGAGGGCGACGTGATGCTGCCGACGGGGGACACCGTGCTCCTCGCCGGCGACCGCCTCTCGGTGATCGGCGGGAGAGAAGGCCTCGACGAGATCGGCTCTGTCGTGCCGCCGGGACCTGCGGTCGCTTGACGCGTCGCGGCCGTTGCAGCCCCGGGGCGCCGGCCGGCGGGCGGATCTATCTTGCCGCGACCCGCGCTCGCGCGAGTGTCAGGTACTCCTTCGCGAGGTCGATCCCCACGGAGCGTCGGCCCAGCTGGGACGCCACCAGCATCGCCGTCCCCGTGCCGCAGAAGGGGTCGAGCACCACACCGTCCGGCGGGCAAGTAGCGAGGATCGGGATGCGGCAGAGGTCGGCCGGGAACGGCGCGAAGTGCAGGCCGCGTCCCT
Source organism: Thermoleophilia bacterium (assembly GCA_038321515.1). Classification (GTDB taxonomy): domain Bacteria; phylum Actinomycetota; class Thermoleophilia; order UBA2241; family UBA2241; genus CAIXSE01. The sequence goes on from JBBQFA010000031.1 coordinate 3,852, forward strand.
GTGTATCCTCGGGCAGGATGTCCCAGACGTCGCCGGGCTTGGCGCCGCCCGGATGATAACGGAGGAAGTAGAAACCGCGCTCCTCGAGCTCGCGAGCGCGGCCCGAGACGGCTCCGACATCCGAGTGTGTCGCCCGCTGGCGGCCGCGGATGACCATGCGGAAGTCGCCGAGGCGGCCGGCCGCCACCTCGCGGAGGGTCTCCTCGAGCGCGGCGAGGGCGGCCGCCTTCTCGAACTCGTCGAGCGAGGTCGACAGCTCGATCTGGCGGCGGTAGCGCACGCCGCTCACGCCGGTCGCGGAGACGACGGCGCCGGCCTCCACGCGCGCCGCGCGCGGCGCGCGCCGGACGGCGTCGGCGTCGTAGTAGTAGCCCTTGGGCTGCTGCACGAAGTGGAACAGCAGCTCGTGTACGTTGCGCAGCCTGTCCTTGCTCGTGTCGGGACCGCCCTTGACCTTGTGCCAGACGACGCTGTTGCGCAGCACCCAGCCCTGGTCGTCGGTGAGGTGAAAGGCGACGCGCCACGGGATGCCGAGCTGGCGCTTGCCGCGGTAGGTGTCGCCGAGGTTGAGCCACAGCGAGCCGGTCGGCGCCAGCACCCGCCGCAGTTCGGCGATGACGGCGCCGAGGGCCGCCACGTAGTCCTGCCAGCGGCCCTCGGCGCCGATGCCGCCGCCGGCGTAGCGGCGATGGCCGAAGTAGGGAGGGCTGGTGAGCACGCAGGCGACGGAGGCGTCGGGAAAGGCGCGCAGCGTCTCGAGCGCTTCACCACAGAGCAGAAGGGGATGCGGGTCGTCGGCGCGGAGGTAGGCCGCGACGCGCGTCCGCGCGTCGCTCACGTCGCGAGGACCCGCCGGTAGATGGCTTCGTAGTCGGCGACCATGCGCTCGACGGTGAAGCGCTCCTCGACGGTGCGGCGGCAGACCGCCGGGTCGATCTCGCCGACCCGGCCTACTGCCGCCACGAACTCCTCGAAGGTGTCGCACACGAACCCCGTGAGGCCGTCGTCGAGCACCTCGGGCACCGAGCCCTGGCGCAGCGCCACCACGGGGGTGCCGCAGGCCATCGCCTCGATCATCACCAGTCCGAACGGCTCCGGCCAGGTGATGGGGAAGACGAAGGCGTGGGCGTGGGCGAAGAGCTCGCGCTTGCGCTCGTCGCTGACCTCACCTTCGTAGACGATCTGGTCGCCGTCGATGTGCGGCGCGACCTGCTCCTCGAAGTAGTCACGGTACGGCTCCTGGAGCACGCCGGCCATGATCAGCCTTCGCCCGGTGCGTTTCGCTGCCTCGATGCTGAGGTGAAAGCCCTTGGCCTCGCAGACGCGGCCGAACGCCAGCAGGTAGTCGTCCTTCTTGGGTGTTAAAGGCCACTGCTCGACGGCGATCGCGTTGTAGGCGAGGCCAGCCCAGTTCATCCCGGGCGGCGCCATGGAGCGCTGGTACTCGCTGATGCAGATGTAGCCGACCTCGCGCGCGAACTGCTCGTAGAAGCCGTAGGCGAATTCATCGAAGGCGCAGTGGACGGTGTGGACCATCGGCGTCGCCAGGTAACGGCTGAAGGCGACGCTGAGGAATCCCGAGTGGTCGTGCACGAGGTCGAACTCGCCTTGCTCGATGTCGGTGAAGGCGAACGAGACCTGGCGGGCGTCGTAGGGCGTCACTCCGATCCGGTCGGGCATCTGCAGGGGGAAGAGGGCACACAGCTCGGCGGCGGTGTGCGAGTCGCCGGTGGCGTACAGACGCACCTCGTGCCCGCCGGCGACGAGCCCGTCGCAGAGTTGTTGCACGACCCACTCCGTGCCGCCGTAGCCGGCGGGCGGGACGGTGATCCATGGTGGTGCGAGCTGGGCGATACGCATGCTCGCATTGTACAGGAGTCGCGACGGCGGATGGATCGTCGCGCGCGCTTTCGCTCATGCCCCGCGCGGAACCTGCCGATGGGAGGCACACCGTTCGGGCGCGCGCATCGGGCGCGCGACCACGCGCCGACAGGGTAGAGTGACGACGATGATCCTGTATCTGGACTGTGCCAACGGAATCAGCGGCGACATGCTGGTCGCCGCGCTGCTCTCCCTCGCCGGGGTGCGCGCCGACGACCCCGGCCCCTTCGAAGACGTCCTGCGACCGGCCTTGGCCGCGGCCGGCATCGACCCGCGTCTCGTGGCCATCGAGGACATCCGTCGCGGCGGGTTCGCCGCTCTGGCGTTCAAGGTCGCCGAGCAGCCGGGGTTCGCGACCTTTGACGAGCTCATCATGTCGCTCTACGCGTCGGATCTCGACCAGTCGGTCGCCGACGCTGTCGCCTCGATCGCGGAGCGCATGGCCGCCGCGGAGGCCGAAGTACACGGCCGCGACGAAGAGCACCTGCATGAGCTCAGCGGCATCGACACGGCGATCGACCTGATCTGCTCCGCCGCTCTGCTGCACCGGCTGGCGCCGGAGCAGGTAGTGGCCTCGCCGCCGGCGCTCGGCGACGGCGAGGTCGAGACGGCGCACGGCCGGCTGAGCGTGCCCGCTCCGGCCGTGCTCTCCCTGCTCGCGGGGCTGCCGACGGCCGGCGGCGCGCCCGCCGTCCCGGCGGGCGAGACTCCGGCCGCGCCCCTGGGTGAGCTCACCACCCCGACCGGCGCCGCCCTGCTCGCCCACTACGCCGCGGCCTATGGCGGCGTGCCGGCCGGCCGCGTCGAGCGCGTCGGCTACGGCGCCGGCCGCCGCGAGGTGCCCGGCCGGCCGAACATCCTTCGCGCCGTACTCGTCGATCCGGCAGGGGCCCCAGACGAGGCAGAAGCGCAGGACGACTCCGGCGCGGCGCCCGGCGGCCTCGCGGCGCCCGGCGGCCACGGCCTCGACGACCACGTCGTTCTCGAGACCAGCATCGACGACATGAGCCCCGAGCTGCTCGCGCATGCCGCGGACGCGCTGCGCGAGGCCGGCGCCCTCGATGTCTGGATGACCCAGACGCTGATGAAGAAGGGCCGGCCCGGCGTCGTGCTCCACGTCCTCGCCGCCGCCTCCGAGCGCGAGCGCCTCGCCGGCGTCGTCTTCGCCGAGACGTCCAGCTTCGGTCTGCGCGTTATTCCCTGCGGCCGGCTCTACGCCGAGGAGCGGCGCGAGAGTGTCAAGATCGGCAAGCTCAAGGTCAGCGTCCGTCTCGGCTTCGTCGACGGACGCCTCGCCACCGTCTCGCCCGAGTACGAGGACGTGCGGCGCGTGGCGGCTGCCGTCGGGCGGCCCGCGCGGGTCGTCTACGAGGCCGCGCAGTCGGCCGCTCGCACCCGCTTCAGCGGCGCCTGACGCCGCCGCCGGTCGGCCTTCGCGTTCGGTGTAGGGCGCTTCCCGCCGGCGTCGCAGCGACCTCGAAGGACATCTCCTCCTGCAGCCACGCTCGCACCTGTTGAGAAAATTGACCCGTTAACGCACACGATAGTACAATTCCGCACAAGGTGCCGGGCCACGCGCCCGCGTCGGCCGGCTCTGACTCTGTGAGACGCGCGGAACAGTGGACAAAGGAGGACGCGTTGAGTTCGATCGTTCGCAAATCCCCGGTGCCCAGCGATATCGAGATCGCCCAGGCCGCCACCATGAAGCCCATCCAGGAGATCGCCGCCAAGGCGGGCATCCTGGAGGACGAGCTCGAGCTGTACGGGCGCTACAAGGCCAAGATCGACTACATGGCCCTGCTCGAGCGCCTCAAGGACAAGCCTGACGGCAAGATCATCAACGTCACGGCCATCACGCCCACGCCGCTCGGCGAGGGCAAGACGGTCACCGCCGTGGGCCTCTCCGAATCCATGAACGCGATCGGCATGAACACCATGCTCGCGCTTCGTGAGCCCTCTCTGGGGCCGGTCTTCGGTATCAAGGGCGGCGCCGCCGGCGGCGGCTATTCGCAGCTCCTCCCCATGGAAGATCTCAACCTCCACTTCACCGGCGACATCCATGCCGTCGGCACCGCCAACAACCTGCTCGCCGCCATGATCGACAGCCATCTCATGCACGGCAACGAGCTCGAGATCGACCCGATCACGATCTCGTGGCGCCGCTGCGTCGACCTCAACGACCGTGCCATGCGCGAGATCGTCAACGGCCTCGGCGGCAAGCTCAACGGCATCCCGCGGCAGACCGGCTACGACATCACAGTGGCCTCCGAGGTCATGGCCATCCTCGGCCTTGCCACCAGCCTCAAGGACCTGCGCGAGCGCCTCGGCCGCATCACCTTCGCCTACAACACCTCGGGTCAGCCCCTGACCGCCGACGACATCGGCGCCGGCGGCGCCATGACGGTGCTCCTCAAGGACGCCATCAAGCCGAACCTCATGCAGACCCTCGAGGGCAACGCCAGCCTCATCCACGCGGGTCCGTTCGCCAACATCGCCCAAGGCAACAACTCGATCATCGCCGACAAGGTCGCCATGAAGCTGGCCGACTACGTCGTCACCGAGAGCGGCTTCGCCGCCGACCTCGGCTCCGAGAAGTTCATGGACATCATCTGCCGCTACGGCGGTTTCGCGCCGAGCGCTGTGGTCATCACCGCCACCATGCGCGCTCTCAAGATGCACGGCGGCCTGCCCGTCGACCCGGAGCTGCTCAAGGCGGAGAACAACGAAGCGCTCACCAAGGGCTGCGAGAACCTCGCCAAGCAGATCGAGAACATGAAGCTGTTCGGCCTGCCCGTCGTCGTGACCCTCAACCGCTTCGCCTTCGACCGCGACAGCGAGATCGAGATCGTGCGCACGGAGGCCATCGCGGCCGGCGCCGAGGATGCCGTGCCGATCAACGTGCACGCGCTCGGTGGCGACGGCGCCCAGGAGGCGGCCGAGATCGTCAAGGCTGCCGCCGACAAGGGCGGCGACTTCAAGTTCCTCTACTCGCTCGATGCCTCCATCAAAGAGAAGATCGAGACCATCGCCACGCAGATCTACGGCGCCGACGGCGTCGACTATCTGCCCGAGGCCGAGGCCAAGATCAAGCAGTTCACCGAGCAGGGTCTGGACAAGCTGCCGCTGTGCATGGCCAAGACGCACCTCTCGCTGAGCCACGACCCGGCGCTCAAGGGCCGGCCGCGCGGCTTCCGCGTGCCGATCCGCGACATCCGTCCCGCCACCGGCGCCGGGTACCTGTATCCGCTGCTCGGCGAGATGCGCACGATGCCGGGCCTGGCGAAGCGGCCGGCGGCCGTGGACGTCGACATCGACGTCGAGACCGGCCGCATCATCGGCCTGTTCTAGATCCTGACTCGCGGGTGATGCGCGGGGCGGGCCGGCAACCCCGGCCCGCCCCGCGGAGCCGCCCAAGGGGCCGCGAGACGCGGCCCCCGGCGGCGCCGGCCATCCCTGCTGCACCCGGAGGTACACGTGAGCGACGCTCCCCCCATCTACTGTTCCGAGCCCCTGCAGGTCTATCTCGACGACGCGGCCAGCAAGAAGGCCGCGCCCGGCGGTGGCAGCGTCTCCGCCTGCGCCGGCGCTCTGGCCGCCGCGCTCGTCGCCATGGTCTGCAACCTCACTCGCGGGCGTGAGAAGTACGCGGGCGTCGAGACCGAGATCGTCACGCTGGTCGGGGCCGCCGACGTGGCCCGCGCCCGTCTCGAGCAGCTCCTGCAGGACGACACGACTGCCTACAACGGCGTCATCGACGCCTACAGGATGCCCAAGGAGACCGACGAGGAGCAGGCGGCGCGCTCGGCGGCCGTCCAGGCCGGCCTGATCATCGCCGCCGACGTGCCGCTCGAGATCTGCCGCGTCGCCGTGGAGGTCTGCCGCCTCGCCAAGGTCGCGGCCGGCATCGGCAACCCGCAGGCGGTGACCGACGCCGGCATCGGCGCCATCCTCGGCGAGGCCGCCGTGGTGGGCGCCGCGCTGAACGTCAAGATCAATCTCGGCTCCATCAAGGACGAGGCCTACGTGGCCAAGGCGGCGGCCGAGATCGAGGCCATCCAGGACGAGGCCGCGGCGCTGCGCGCCGAGACCCACGCGATCACGCTCTCCAAGATCTGATCACCCTGACGAACGCACACACGAGAGGGAATCCATGGCAGCCCAGATCATCGACGGCAAGGCGATAGCCGAGCAGGTCCGCGAAGAGATCAAGGCCGAGGTCGCCAAGCTCGCGACCTGCGGCGTCAAGCCCGGCGTAGCGACGATCCTCGTCGGCGAGGACGGCGGCGCCCAGTTCTACCGCGGCCAGATTGAGAAGAACACCGCGACGGTGGGCTTCAACTACTCCAACAACACCCTGCCGGCGGGCGCGAGCGAGGCCGAGATCCTCGAGCTCATCGCCAGGCTCAATGCCGACCCGGCCGTGCACGGCATCCTGGCGCTCATGCCCATGGACGCCGCGATCGAGCAGCACGCCGTCTTCAACGCGATCGCGCCCGAGAAGGACCTCGACTGCGTCAACCCGGCCAACATCGGCCACGTGCTGCTCGGCGACCAGCTCTTCGCGCCGGCCACGCCGAGCGCCTGTATCGAGATCCTCGACCGCGAGGGCATCGACCTGCAGGGCCTCGACGTCACCATCGTCAATCACTCGAACATCGTCGGTAAGCCGGTCGCGCTGCTGTGCCTCAACCGCAACGCCTCGGTCCACGTCGTGCACGTGTTCAGCAAAGACGTGCCCGCCGCGTGCCGCGAGGCCGACGTGCTCATCTGCGCAGCCCCGGTGCAGAACCTGATCAAGGCCGACATGGTCAAGCCGGGCGCCGTGGTGATCGACGTGACCACGATCCGCGTCGACGGCAAGCAGGTCGGCTCGCTCGAGTTCGAGGCCGTCTGCGAGGTCGCCGGGCGGGTCACTCCGGTGCCCGGCGGCGTCGGCCCCGTCACCAACGTCATCCTGCTCAAGAATGCCCTGATCGCCTGCAAGGCGCAGTCGGGCGTCAGCTGACGCGGCCGGCGGGCGGCGGGCGGCGCGGCTGCGCCGGGGTTCCCGCCGCCCGCCGGTTGTGGTTCACTAGAGCCACGAAGAATGCGAGATGGCAAGCAGGGCGACCGGCCCGGCCTCACGGCCGCGGTCGCCCGACGAATGTGGAACGCGACGTGGAGTTGATGCGATGCCCAGGCGAGTAGCCCGCCCCGAACCCGTCGGCGCCGTCGCCGACGCCCCCGAGTTCGACGTCGACCTCGAGCAGGTCGGCGCCGTTCTCGCCGAGATCGACCCGCACGGCAACCTGATCGCGGTGCTCCAGCGTGCCCAGGAGGTCTTCGGCTTTCTGCCCGAGCCGGTGATCGACGAGATCGCCCGCCTGAGCGGCATCCCGGCGTCGCGTATCTACGGCATCATCACCTTCTATGCGCAGTTCTCCACCGAGCCGAGCGGGCGCCACAAGATCTTCGTGTGCCACGGCACCGCCTGTCACGTGGCCGGCGCGACGCGCATCACCGAGGCTCTCCAGCAGGAGCTCGAGGTGGGCGACGGCGAGACGCGCGCCGACAGGGAGTTCACTCTCGGCGGGGTCGCCTGCATGGGCGCCTGCTCGCAGGCGCCGGTCATGCGCATAGACGAGGAGACCTACGGCAACCTGAGCGCCGACCAGACGCGCAGGATCGCGCGGCAGCTGCTCGAGCAGGTCGTGGCCGAGAACGGGGGTGGCGCGGATGCCTGAGATCGGTACTCCCGCCTCCGCCTCCGATCCCGTCCCCGCCGACGGCGTCAAGGTCGGCGTCTCCACCGCGGCGAACGGCCGGCGTCGCGTGGCGGTCTGCGCCGGCACGGCCTGCGTGTTCGCCGGCTCGCTCAAGATCCACGATGCGTTCGTCGCCGAGATCGCCGCCGCCGGCCTGCAGGACGATGTCGAGGTGTCGATCATCGGCTGCCACGGACTCTGCTCGCAGGGGCCGCTCGCGGTGGTGTCCGACGGCGACACGTACTACCCGCGTCTCAAGCTCAAGGACGTGACCACGGTCGTCGCCGAGCATCTCGTCGGGGGCGCGGTGGTAGAGAAGCTCCTGTACATCGATCCGGCGACGGGCGAGCGCGTCGCCTGCGCCCACGATATCCCCTTCTACAAGGCGCAGACGCGTATCGCCCCCCTGCGCGACGTGGGGGTCATCAACCCGGAGAGCATCGACGAGTACCTGGTACGCGGCGGCTACGAGGCCGCGCGCAAGGCGCTCACTACGATGTCCCGCGAGGCGATCGTCCAGGAGGTGCTCGACTCGGGCCTTCGCGGCCGCGGCGGCGCCGGGTTCCCAACGGGCCTGAAGTGGAAGTTCGCGGCGGGCTCGCCCGGCGACGTCAAGTACGTCATCTGCAACGGCGACGAGGGCGACCCCGGCGCGTTCATGGACGCCTCGATCATGGACGGCGACCCGCACGCCGTGCTCGAGGGCATGCTCATCGCCTCGTATGCGATCGGCGCGCATGAGGGGTACATCTACGTGCGCGCCGAGTACCCTCTGGCCGTGAAGCGGCTGCGACTCGCGCTCCTCGCGGCCGCCGAGCACGGCTTTCTCGGCGACGACATCTTCGGCAGCGGCTGGTCCTTCAGGCTCAAGATCAAGGAGGGCGCCGGCGCCTTCGTCTGCGGCGAAGAGACGGCGATGATCGCCAGCATAGAGGGCAAGCGCGGCATGCCGCGCACGCGCCCGCCCTTCCCGGCCGTCTCCGGCCTCTGGGGCAAGCCGACCAACATCAACAACGTCGAGACGTACTCGAACATTCCCTGGATCATCGGCCACGGGGCGGCGGCGTACGCCGCCTTCGGTAACGATACCTGCAAGGGCACCAAGGCCTTCAGCCTCGCCGGCAAGATCGTCAACGGCGGCCTCGCCGAGGTGCCCATGGGCAGCACGCTACGCCACGTCATCTTCGACGTGGGCGGCGGCATCAAGGACGGCAAGCAGTTCAAGGCCGTTCAGCTCGGCGGCCCGTCCGGCGGCTGCGTGCCGGCGCATCTGCTCGACACGCCGGTCGACTACGAGAGCCTTGCCGCGACCGGCGCCATCGTCGGCTCCGGCGGCATGGTCGTCGCCGACGACACCACCTGCATGGTCGACCTGGCCCGGTACTTTCTGCAGTTCACGCAGAACGAGAGCTGCGGCAAGTGCGTCCCCTGCCGTCTCGGCACCAAGCGCATGCTCGAGATCCTCGAGCGCATCTGCGCCGGCGAGGGGCGGGAGGGCGACATCGAGCGCCTCGAGACGCTCGCGGTCACGATCAAGAAGACCAGCTTGTGCGGGCTCGGCCAGACGGCCCCGAACCCCGTACTCACGACGATCAAGTACTTCCGCGACGAGTACGAGGCCCACATCGACGCTCGCCGCTGCCCGGCGCTGGCTTGCGACGCTCTCATCGCGTACACGGTCGACCCGGAGACGTGCACGGGCTGCACGCTCTGCGCCAAGAAGTGCCCGGTCGACGCCGCCACCGGCGAGAAGAAGCAGGTGCACACGATCGACCAAGCGCTCTGCATCCGCTGCGACGCGTGCCGCGTCGCCTGCAAGTTCGACGCCGTGCTGGTCGTGAGCGGCCCCGAGCAGATCGCCGCCGCCGTGCGCGCCCAGGGTGGCTGACGCGGCACACGTCGCGAGATTGCCGAGCCCCCTTGCTCTCTCCCGCCTGTGCGCATATCGTTCGTCGGGTGACCAAACAACGTCACCGATCGTGCAGGCACTCAAGGGGGTGGATGGCGCAGCAGCGGTCCTGAGCAGCATGAACGCGGAGCGTCGCCCGGGGCCGGCCGAACGCCCGCATATCCAAGGGGGGTAGTGTGGCAGAAGAACTCGCATTCGCACGCAAAGCCAGCGGCCTGGTGCGCGGTCTCTCGATGACCGACGCCATCGCGGTCGGCCTGATGAACCAGGGCATCACGCCCAGCATCTGGACGATGATCACCTGGGGCCTCGGCACCTACATGACGGGCAACCTGCTCTGGGCCAGCATCATCTCTCTCGTCCTCGTCGGCTTCGGTTTCCCGCTCGTGTGGGGCATCCTCTCGGGCAGCATGCCGCGCTCGGGTGGGGAGTACATCTACAACTCGCGCATCATCCACCCGATCGTCGGCATCGCCGAGAGCTTCGGCAACGCCTTC
>JBBQFA010000032.1:0-13634 GCA_038321515.1 Thermoleophilia bacterium
GGCACCACGCTGGGCAGCCAGACGATCCACTCCGGCGCGATGCGCCAGCCGTAGCGGCGCTCGAGGTGCTCGGTGATCGCCTCGACCAGGGAGTCCGGGACGAGCGCGTACCCGAACACGCCGTGCTGTGCCCGGGCGCGAAGCGCCTCGGTCACCGGGGGCGGCGAGGCGAAGTCCATGTCGGCGACCCACAAGGGCAAGACGTCGCCGGGATACATGTCCCACTTGAAGCTCGCCGTGTCGCGCCGCTCGAGAGGCGCGTCGAAGTCGAAGCCCACCTGTGCTCCCGCGTCTCGTAGGCGCGCCGGGCGCGCGCCGCTCCGGCCGCAAACGCTATCAGACCGGCGCGCCTCGCGGCCTTCGGTCTCGGTCCTGTATGCTGCGCCGCGCCGGCAACGTCAGGCTCGCGTCGCAGCCCAGCGCTTGCGCTCCGCCGCAAAAAGTCCAAACATAAGGTACGTCCTCGGCTATCCCCCGTCCGTGAAGGCTCGCCCCGTATGAAGATCCGCCTGATAGAACCGAACTCCCCGAGCATGCATCTCTGGTCCATGTCGTACTTCGTGCGTCTCGGCCTGCCGATGATCGGCGCCGCCCTCAAGGCGCGGGGGCACGACGTGCGCATCTACCATCCCCAGCTCGCCCCGATCGATTGGGACGACGTCTTCGACGCCGAGCTCGTCGGCCTCTCGAGCACGACCTCGACGACTCCCGAGACCTACCGCATCGCCGACGGCCTCCGCGCCCGCGGCATCCCGGTCATCATCGGCGGCTCCCACGTGACGTTCATGGCCGACGAGGGCCTCCAGCACGCCGATTTCATCGCTCGCGGTGAGGCCGGCGAGACGGTCATGGTCGAGCTCGCCGAGGCGCTCTCCGGCGACCGCGAGTTCAGCTCCATCAAGGGCCTCTCGTACATCAAGGATGGCGAGACGATCCACGCGCCGCTGCACGAGCGCTGCGCCGACCTCGACACGCTCCCCTTCCCCGACATCACGCTCGTCGCCGGACACGAGCGCATCACCCAGACGCCGATCATGACCAGCTGGGGCTGCCCCTTCGCCTGTAACTTCTGCTCGGTGACGGCGATGTTCGGTCGCAAGTACCGCTTTCGCTCGGCTGAGAACGTGGTCGCCGAGATCAAAGAGAAGAAGCCGCAGAAGATCTTTTTCTACGACGACAACTTCGCCGCCGACAAGAAGCGGCTCAAGAAGCTCCTGCAGCTGATGATCGACGAGGGCATCACCGTCCCTTGGGGCGCCCAGGTGCGCACCGACGTGGTCCGGGACAAGGAACTGCTGGAGCTCATGCGGGCCTCGGGGGCCGACTTCGTCGCCCTCGGCCTCGAGTCCGTGAACCAGGAGACGCTCGACTACTTCGAGAAGTCGCAGACCGTCGAGGACATCGAAGAGGCGATCAGGGTGCTGCACGACTACGGTATCCGCAGCCACGGCATGTTCGTGCTCGGCGCCGACCACGACACCGAGAGTTCGATGCGCGACACCGTCGCCTTCGCACTCAAGAACAAGATCGACACGGTGATGCTCAACATCCTCACGCCGCTGCCGGGCACGCAGCAGTTCGCCGACCTGGACGCCGAGGGGCGCATCATCGAGCGTGACTGGTCGTTCTACGATGCGCAGCACGTCGTGTTCCGGCCGCGGCTCATGAGCCCGATCCACCTGCTGCAGGAGACGCTGCGCGCCAACCGGCGCTTCTATCACGCCGTGCGACCGGTCGCGAAGTTCAACCACTGGCTGTGGCACCGCGATCAGTACAGCTGGGACCGCATGCTCGAGTACGGCTGGATGTTCTACTACGCGCGCATGTGGTGGAAGGACCCGGCCAACCGGGCTCAGCGCCGCCGGCTCAGGGCTCTCAGCCGGTCACAGGAGGCCGGTCGTGTGGGCCGCGCCCAGAAGGCGCCGCTGACGTAGCGCCGCCTTGGCGTGCCCGTGGCCCGCGCGGGGAACAGTCGTGGTGCAGGGCGCGTCGGCGCAGCGGCGCGCGCCATCCCGACGAACAGGAGCGATCATGGCCACCGCCACCTTCGCCGCCGGCTGCTTCTGGGGTGTCGAGCAGCGCTTCGACCGGCTCGACGGCGTCACCACCACCGAGGTCGGCTACACCGGCGGCACGAAGCCGCAGCCCACCTACGAAGAGGTCTGTGCGCGCCGCACCGGACACGCCGAGGCCGTGCGCCTGGAGTACGATCCCGACACGATCTCCTACGAAGACCTCCTCCGCGCGTTCTTCGGCATGCACGACCCCACGCAGATGAACCGTCAGGGGCCGGACGTCGGGGACCAGTACCGCTCCGCGGTCTTCTTCCACACGCCCGAGCAGGAAGCGGCGGCGCGGGCCGAGGCCCTCCGGCTGACGGAGAGCCGCGCCTTCAAGCGTCCGATCGTCACCGTGATCGAGCCGGCGCCCGAGTGGTGGCGCGCCGAGGAGTATCACCAGAAGTACTTCGAGAAGCACCCGCGCTTCGGCTGCGCGATCTGACGGCGTCGGGCTAGCCGGACCCGCGATAGGCCTTCAGCGTCGGCGTGGGCATCCGGGCCAATGCTATCCGCTCAGGTGCTCGACCAGGATCTTGACGCCGATGCCGATGAGGACGATCCCCCCGACCACCTCCATGCGCCGGCCGAGCAGGGCGCCGAACCGCTTGCCCAGCTGCAGGCCGAGCGTCGTGAAGGCGCCGGCGACGAGGCCGATCACCACCGCGGGCCACCAGATATCCACGTTGAGCAGGGCCAGGGAGAGGCCCACCGCCAGGGCGTCGATGCTGGTGGCGATCGAGAGCAGGATCAACGACCAGCCCTTCGTCGGGTCGGGTCTCTCCCCGTCCTCGCCGCTGTCCGTGAGCGCCTCGTAGATCATCTTGCCGCCGATCACGGCGAGGAGGCCGAAGGCGATCCAGTGGTCGAGGGGGGCGATCCACTTGGCGACGGTGAGTCCGGCGAGCCAGCCGATGACGGGCATGAACGCCTGGAACAGGCCGAAGTGCCAGGCGAGGCGAAAGGTCTGACGGGCGCTCACGGTCTTGAGCGTCAGCCCGGCGCCGATGGCGACGGCGAAGGCGTCCATCGAGAGACCGATCGCGATGCCGATGAGGGTGAGTGTGGACATGGCGCGGAGGACTCTACCAGCAGATCGCGTCGCGGGCGCTCCGCCGCGGGGCGTGGCTCAGTGGGACGCCAGTGCCGACGGCGAGACGCTGGGTGACGCCGACGGTGACGCGCTGGGCGACGCCGAAGGTGAAGGCGATGGTGACGCCGAGGGTGAAGGAGACGGCGTCGGCTCGGGCGTCGGCTTCGGCATGTGGTACTTCTTCAGCAACTGGATGGTTCTGTCGGAGAGCATGCTCTGGTACTTCTTTCGTCCCGGCTCCACCAGGTGGAAGATGTCGAAGAAGTCACTGTCGACAAAGCCGGCGCCGGCGACGAAGTGCAGCCACGGGATGTTCCAGGCGCGCGCCAGGCGCGCGCAGCCCTTCTGGTAGCGCGAGACGGGGGCATTGAACGCGGAGCCGATCACCGGCAGGTCGCGCGGCAGGTCGAGCAGGGCAACGCGCAGGTGGCGCCGCTTGCAGACGCGGATGATGTTCTGCAGCATCGCCAGCTCGCCGTCGTAGTTCGCCTGGAACTCGGGATAGCGGGCCTGCACCCAGTAGTTGACGTAGTAGCGCTTCTCGGAGGCGCTCTGGATGTGGCGCCTCGTGTAGACGTGCTGGGGATAGTAGCGCAGAGGCTGCGGGCGCGGCAGGCGGACCGACGCCGATCTCACCGGGAGGCAGAAGCGGCCCAGGTTGACGCCGATGTAGACGATCGTCGGGACGCGCGGCAGGAGCTTCACGAACTCGAGGTCCTGGGCGTAGGAGCGATGCTTGGAGGCGAGATTGTACGTGAGCACGTCGTAGTCGCTGCGCCGCTCGATCTGGCGCGTCCAGTCGTCGTCGTGGACGGTGCACTCGCGGGCCGACGAGCCGCCGAGGAGCACGATGACCGGGGCCTTGGGGTGCCAACGGCGGAGGTTGGCGATGACCTGCGCGCTGTGCTGCCAATCCATGCCGTAGGCGCCGCCGCGTGTCTCTTCGCCGGGCGGGGCGGCGAGCTTCGCCGTCGCCGGCAGGTCGGCGTGCGCGGGCCCGGCGATCAGCGTGAGCGCCGCGAGGCAGCCGGCGAGCAGCGCGATGAGCGCAAGCCGCACTGCCGCTACGACAGGACGCCGGCGCAGCACCTTACGAGCCGCTGCCGTCACCGTAGCCGTACTTCTCAAGGAGGGCCGCCGTCTTGGCGCTGAGCAGCTTCTGCCACTTCACGCGGCCGGGCTCGACGAGGTGCCAGAGGTCGTAGAAGCTCGAGTTCGGCAGCTTCGCCTGGGCGACGAAGCTCACGTACGGGATGCCGTACTTCTTGGCCAGCGCCTGACAGGTCCTGCGGTAGCGGGCTATCGGCGCATCGAGCCGGCTGCCGATGACGCTCGTGTCGCGGGGGAGCTCGAAGAGCACGGCGTGCGTGTCGTTCTTCGCCCGGCACGCCTTGAGGAGCTTCTCGAGCACGCCGACGTTGGTGGCGTAGTTGCGCTTGAATACCGGGTAGCGGCCGCTCAGCCAGGCCCGGACGAGCGCCCGCTTCTTGGCCGTACTGAGGATGTGACTCTGGCTGTAGGCGTGCTGCGAGTAGGCGGGCAGAGGCGTCAGCGGCTTGGGCAGCGTGATGCCGGCGGCCTTCTGAGCCGAGGTGAAGGCGCCGAGGTTCACGCCGACGTACACGATCGTCGGGACGTCGGGCAGCTCCTGCACAAGCGCTACGTTCTGAGCCAGCGTGCGATTGCGCGAGCCCAGGTTGTAGGCGGCGGTCGGTGGGCCGCCCATGGCCTCGATCTTTGCGCGCCAGCTCGCGTCGCTGATCGTCGATTCACGGGCGGCGGAGCCACCGAAGAGAACGACTACGGGTCTGGTGGGCGGGTCGGCCTTGAGATTGGCGACGACCTGGAGCGTGTGCGACCAGTCGCTGCCGGGTCCGGCCTTGGCGCCGACTGCACCGACCGCAGCCGGCTCCGGCGCTCGAGAGGCCGCCTCCCCGGAGCTTGGAGTGGCGCCCATCGTGGCCGGCGCCGAGCAAGCCGAAAGCAGTGCCGCCACGACCAGCAGGACAACGAGCAGCGCGAGGCCGGCGCGCGGGCTTGCGCCGGCCGGGCCTGACCCGAGTGGGCCGATGGCCCACGGGCGTCGGCTGGTGCTGTGGACGAGGTGACGATGGTGGCTGCGCACGGACTCCCTCCCCTGCGTTGACCCTGACTGTAGCATCCCGGCCGCGGGGCCGCGACACGGCGGCGAGCGCCGCCGCGGGCGTCGTCGCATCCATCCCTGCCGGCGTGGGCTGGGAGGTCGCGGCCTGCGGATGTAGGGTTGCCGGGCAACCCCGCAAGCCGCTGCCAGGAGGTCCCGGTCGTGAAGTACCGTCGCATGCCCATCGAGGAGGAGTCCCCGGAGCAGCTCGGCTACGATCGCATCCGCTACAACCTCACCGAGAGCTCCGTACGCGACCGCTCGCTGGCCGATCTCGGCATCGACCTCCCCGACATGCTCCTCTTCTACGGCGATCACGTCGGCAACGAGACCTTTCGCGACCTTCTCGCCGCGCAAAGCGGTGGCGCGGCAGGCGGCGTGAGCCGTGACGACGTGCTCGTCACGGCCGGCGCCGCCCAGGCTCTCTTCATCGTCGCCACTTCGTTGCTCGAGAAGGGCGACCACCTGGTCGTGATCCGCCCCAACTACGCGACCAACATCGAGACGCCGCGGGCGATCGAGGCCGACATCAGCTTTCTCGATCTCACGTTCGAAGACGGTTTTCGCATCGACCCCGAGAAGCTCATGGCACTGGTCACGCCGCGCACGAAGTACGTGAGCGTCACCCTGCCGCACAACCCGACCGGGGTGACGATGAGTGAGGCCGACCTGCGCAGCCTCGTCGGCCGGGTCGAGCAGGCCGGCTGCAGGCTACTGGTGGACGAGACCTACCGCGAGATGACCTTTGGCGAGCCGCTCCCGGTGGCCGCGACGCTCAGTGAGCGGGCGATCAGCGTCAGCTCGCTCTCGAAGACCTACGGTATCCCCGGTATCCGCACCGGCTGGCTGGTGTGCCGCGACCGTGAGCTCATGACCACGTTTCTCGCCGCCAAGGAGCAGATCGGCATCTGCGGCAGCGTCGTCGACGAGGCGATCGCGGCGCGGGCCTTCGCGCAGCGTGACGTGTGGCTGCCCGAGCTCCACTCGTTCATCCAGCGGCAGCTGGCCGTGGTCAAGGAGTGGATGGCCGGCGAGGAGATGATGGAGTGGGTGGAGCCCAGCGGCGGCGTGGTCTGCTTTCCGCGGATCAGGCCCGACGTGCCGGTCGACGTGGACGAGTTCTACCGGGTTCTCAGCGAGGTGCACGGCACCTACGTCGGCCCCGGGCACTGGTTCGAACAGTCGCGCCGCCACATGCGCGTCGGCTACGCCTGGCCGCTGCCCGACGAGCTCGACGCCGGTCTGACTGCGATCTCGGGATCGATCCGGGCCGCACTCACCATCTGACGTGATGGACGCCAAGGACATCACGCCCGGCCGCCCGGCCGTTCGTCACACCTCGTCGCAGTTCGACGGCGTCCGCGGCGCACACCTGAACCTGCAGGCGTGGCTGCCGGCCGCCACTACCGGCTGGGCGAGGCGCTGGCCGGCCGCGGCTACGCCGTCTACGCCTACGACCTCCGTGGCCACGGCCTCTCGTCCGGCGCCCGCGGCCAGATCGGCCGCTTCAGCGAGTATCTCGACGACAGCTGGTCGTACCTCGATGTCGTGCGGGCGCAGCAGCCCGGCCGGCCGCTCTACCTGCTCGGCCACAGTCTGGGCGGGCTCATCTCCGCCGCATTCGTGGAGCGGAATGCGGATGGTCTCGACGGGCTGATCCTCTCGTCGCCGTTTCTGCGGCTGGCGATGGAGGTGCCCGGGCTCAAGCGGATCGGGGCGACGCTCCTCTCGGTGGTCTGGCCCGACCGCGACATCGGCAACCCGCTGCAGGCGGCCGACCTCTCGCGCGAGCCGGATGTGATCGAGGCCTATATCACCGACCCCCTGGTTCACCACATCGCCCCGGCCCGCTGGGTCGCGGAGACGTTCGCCGCGCAAGATGCCGCGCTTGCGGCCGCTCCGTGTGTGACGCTGCCGCTGCTCCAGCTCTACGGCGACGAGGACGCGATCGCCGACCCCGCCGCGAGCCGCGAGTTCTTCGCCGCGGCGAGCTCCGCCGACAAGACACCGCGCTGCTACGAGGGCTTCTACCATGAGCTCTTCAACGAGATTGGCCGCGAGACGGTGTTCACCGACCTCGCGGCGTGGCTCGAAGGCCACGCGCCGGCAGCGGCTGCGCCGGCCGCCTGACCGCTTCGGCCGGCTCTCACCCCTGCGCCGGCCGGCCCACCGTCGTCATGTACACGACCGGCTCGACATCGGGGTCGACGCCGAGCAGCGCCGCCGCCTCGACGTCGAAGAAGGCGGCGATCTGGCAGCTCCCGAGTCCGAGCGCCGTCGCCGCCAAAGCGACGTTCTCGGCGATGTGGCCGGCGTCGAGAAAGATGTAGCGGGCGAAGCGCTGCCCGTACTTCCAGCGCGAGCGCTCGAGCACGGCCGTCCAGACGAAGACGGCGTCGGCCGCGGCGGCGATGCTCTGGTCGAGCGCGGAGCGCGCGATCGGCAGGCGCAGGTCGCCGGAGCGCAGCCGCTCGAGCGCCCGGTCGAGCACGGCGTAGTGGTACAGCCCCGGCTCGAGCCCCTCGACGGAGTTCGCGACGACGTAGTGCTCGATGGGGTAGAGGCCGCCGGCCGACGGCGCGGTGCGAAAGGCGAAGCCCATCTGCCGTGCCGTGACCCCGGCGGCCGCCCAGAGCAGCGCTCCCAGCTCACCCAGCCCGAGCGGTGGCTGAGCGTACTCGCGCAGGCTTCTGCGGTGCGCCAGCGCGTCGAGCACCGGCTCGCCGGCGCCGCTGGGTGCGGCGTCAAGGTCGGGTAGAGCGACGCGCGGCGCCTCCGGGTACGTCTTGAACCACTCCGGCTGCCGCGACCAGTCCATACGTCCTCCGATGAGGTGGTCGCGGCTGTGCCGCGTCTCGCGCAGGTAGCGCTCGCCGATCCCCTCGTCCATGTCGTCCTCTCCGCCGCCCGAGCGCCGCGCTCAGCGCTTCTCGGGCGGCACCCGGTACGGCGTCGGGATGAACTCGACCGAGGGCCGCCGCTGGCTGCGCCGCGGGTAGAGCGTCATCAGCTCGTAGACAAGCTCAGGCACCCCGTCGGAGACGGGCAGCCCGAGTTGCCTCGCCGCCTCGAGGCGGATCGGGTAGTCGTGCGTCCAGGTGCCCTCGCTGAGGAGCGCCGCGAGCCGCTCCGCCTCTGCGTCACCTCGCCCGGCCGTCCCGTCGCCGCGGCCTACGAGGAGCTCCTTCACCGTCTCGCGCACCTGGTCGATCGCCTTGCGCGCGACGTCGCCGAGGATCAGCGTCTCGTCGTCGCGGTTGGGGTTGTCCTGCTCCAGCGCCTTGAGGATCGAGGCGGCAGGCCAGGCGCCGCGGATCGGGCTGCCCAGCTGCGGGTCGACCGGCCCGAGCACCGCGTCGGGGTCCATGAGGATCTCGTCTGCCGCGAGCGCGACCAGCGTGCCGCCGGACATCGCATAGTGCGGCACGATCACCGTCACGGCGCCGGGATGGCGCTTGATCGCGTAGGCGATCTGGTCGCTGGCCAGCACCAGGCCCCCGGGCGTGTGCAGGATCAGGTCGATCGGCATCTCCGGAGGCGTCATGCGGATCGCCCGGAGCAGCTGCTCCGAGTCGTCAATGTCGATGTAGCGGCCAAACGGCAGTCCGAGCAGGCTCACCGACTCCTGCCGGTGGATCATCGTGATGACGCGCGAGCCGCGCTCCTGCTCCAGCCGCCGGATGACGGCGCGCCGGTGGCGGTCCCGCCGCCGGCGCAGCAGCGGCCGCAGCGCCAGCAGGAGCGCCACGGCGATGACGATCGAGAGAAGGATCCAGGAACCCATGATCGAGTGGTGCCCCGAGGCGCCCGCGCCCACACTCGCATGGCGCCGGCGCTTGTGCCCGAGCTGCGCTCAGAGCAGGCCGCTGAAGTTCCCGGTGCCCCAGGGTGAGGCGCCGACGGCCGCGGCGACGGCCGACGCGTCATTGCCGCGGGCGAGCGCGGCGAGGATGCCGCCGTAGTAGCCGTTCTTCATCGTGATGACGGTCGCCTCGAGGCCCTGCTTCCAGCTCGTGTAGGCTTTGACCCCGACCGAGTTGAAGATGCTCGCCCCAGGCATGGATTGCGTCGTGTTCAGGGGGTTGTAGTAGGCGGTGTTGTACCAGTGGCCGCCCTCGGCCATCTCCCAGGCGGTGATCGCGGCGACGTTGTCCTCGGTCACGGGCAGGCGCATGGCGACGAGCAGCGCCTTGGCCCAGGAGACCTGGTTGAACTGCCCGTTCTTCGCCATCGCCAGGGCCGCGCCCAGGCCGCCGCTGGCGAGGATCTTCTTGATGCGCTTGGTCACGTCCTGGAGGATCGCCTGGCGCTCGGCGAGCTTCTGGTCGAGCTCGCTCTTCTGGTTCTGGACCTCCTGCTGCGCGACGATCGCCTCCTCGCGGTCGCTCTCGACCTGGCGCTCGAGGCGGCGCGCCTCGCGGGCGAGGCGCTGGGCCTCGTTCTCGGCCCGGCGGTCCTCGTCGGCGATGGCGCGCAGCAGCGATTGGATCGTGTCGATGTCGGCGAGGCTTTGCACGCTGGAGAGGATGTCGAGCCACGTGAGCTCGCCGCTCTTGTAGATAGTGGCGGCGCGCGACGACAGGATCTGCCGCTGCGTCTCGAGCGCGGTCTCGGCGCGCGAGAGGTCGCGCCGCGACTGCTGCAGGCGCACGTTGACCGCGTCGAGCTTCTGCTGGGCCGCGACGAGGCGCTGACCCACCTGTTGCAGCTCCGCCTGCAGGTTCGACATCTCGGCGCGCGTGCGCTTCGCCTCGCGTTGCAGTTGCGGCAATGACGGGGCGGCCGTCGCCGGCGGAGCCGCCGCCGCGGTGAGCAGGATGAGCGCGAGCACAAGGGCGAGTGCGAAGCCGGCCGCCGCAAGGATCTGAGCGGCCGGTGTCGTCCGGTGATCACGTGTGGGACTGATGGACCTGCCTCCGACCATGTCGCTGCTCGCGTGCTCGTTGCTTGAGGGTATCGGCCCGGCCGGGCGCTTGGTTGACTGCTGGACGGGCCGGCGCTGCGCGCCGGCCCGTATCTTGAGGCTTCGCGTAACGCTTGCCAAACCCTGCCGGGTAGGTGCGGTGCGGGAGCGACGCCGAAGCAGGAGTGCGTCGCTTGATATTTAGATTATTTGTACCATCTAAAGTGTTATTATCCTCCTCCATCGGGGTATCAGTGAGCACGATACGTGGCGCGTCGGAGGCGCTTTCGCGGCCGCCGCACCGCCCACGGTGGCTCGACGGGGGCCCTGTGGGACGTGTCCAGTGTGCCGCGAAGTGAGCGCCGGCGTTTGCGCTCATCCAGACCAAGGCGTCGGGGGGCTCGTTTGCCCGGCGCCGCACGGGAGGAGTCATCATGAAGACCATGATCGGGGGGAGCCAGACCCGCGGTGTCGCTCGAAGGATGGTCATGGCTACGGCGCTGGCACTTGTCGGCCTAGCCATCGTTGCGGGCTCGGCGGCCGCAGAGCCACTGCCTGGGGGGTCGCTTGATCCAGCGACGATCCCCAAGTACCGCGAGCCGCTGGTGATCCCGCCGGCCATGCCGCGCACCAGCGTGCTGAAGCAGGGCGGGAAGCGGATCGACTACTACGAGATTGCCGTCAAGCAGTTTCAGCAGTACATCCTGCCCACGGGCTGGTCGAAGACGAACGGCCTTGGTGCGACCACGGTGTGGAGTTACGGCTCGATGGTGGACCCGCGGCCGGCCGCCGAGGGCGGCACGCTCAACTACCCGGGATTCACGATCGAGGCTCGCCGGAACCGGCCGGTGCGAGTCAAGTGGGTCAACGGCCTCGTCGATGCGAACGGTCACTACCTGCCCCACCTGTTCGCCGTCGACCAGACGCTGCACTGGGCGAACCCGGCGGGCGGGCCCGGTGGCACTGATACCCACGGGATGGACCCGGTTCCGTACACGGGGCCCGTACCGATGGTCACGCACGTGCACGGGGCGCACACCACCGAAGACAGCGACGGCTATCCGGAGGCCTGGTTCCTGCCGGCCGCCAATGACATCCCTGCCGGGTACGCCACCGGCGGCACGAAGTTCGCCGAGTTCAAGGCCGAGGCCGAGGCCAGACTGGGCCAGATGTGGGATCCCGGCTCGGCCGTCTTCCAGTACCCGAACGACCAGCGCCCAACGACGCTCTGGTACCACGACCACTCACTCGGCATGACGCGGCTGAACGTGTACGCGGGTCCCGCGGGGTTCTACCTGGTGCGCAGCCGGTCGGACAGGGTCGCCCGCAGGCTCCCCCGGCCCGCTCCACAGCGCCGCGACAAGCCGGGGATGCGCTACCACGAGATCCCGCTCGTGGTCCAGGACCGCTCCTTCAACAGCGACGGCTCGCTGTTCTACCCCGACAACCGCGCCTTCTTTGAGGGTCTCAATGTGCCCGGACAACCGCAGCAATACCCGGGCGCACCCGAACTACGCATACCCTTCACGCCCGATCTCGCTCTGGACGGCGGGATGAGCGACATCTCACCTCAGTGGAACCCCGAGTTCTTCGGCAACACGATGGTGGTCAACGGCAAGACCTGGCCGTACCTTAACGTGGAGCAGCGCCGTTACCGGTTCCGTCTGCTCAACGGAGCCGACTCGCGGTTCCTCATCCTCGCGATGAGCAACGGGACGAGATTCACGCAGATCGGCAGCGAAGGGGGCTACCTGCCCAAGCCGGTTCGCCTCAAGCAGCTGCTGATCGCTCCGGCCGAGCGCGCCGACGTCATCGTCGACTTCAGCCGCGTCAAGCGAGGGACGAGGATCGTACTCAGGAATCTCGCGCCGGACGAGCCGTATGGCGGCGGCCGGATCGGTGACGAGTTCGAGCCCGCCGACCCCGGGACGACCGGCCAGGTGATGCAGTTCCGGGTCAAGCGGGCGGTGAAGGCGGACCACAGCCAGCGGGCGTCCCGGCTGAGGCTGCCCGCGATCAAGTCGCTAGGCAAAGCGAGCGTGGTCCGCAACGTCAGCCTCAACGAGCTGAGCTCGATGACGGTCAAGGCCGACGAAGATGCCCAGGACAACGAAGTCCTCGACCCGAACGGGGAGCCGTTCGGCCCGCAGGAGGCCGCGCTCGGTACGTGGGACGCGGCGAGTGGGGCGCAGCCCAAGATGTGGATGGACGCCGTCACCGAGAATCCCGCGGTGGGAGCGGTCGAGGTCTGGAACCTCCGCAACTTCACCATGGACGCGCACCCCATCCACGTCCACCTCGTGCAGTTCCAGGTGGTGCGGCGCGTCGTCACCGATCCGATGATGTCACCCCATGGCTCTCTGGGTCAGGGGGGGGTCATCAAGCCCGAGGCTTGGGAGAGAGGGTTCAAGGACACGGTGATCGTGTATCCGGGTGAGCTCACCCGGATCAAGGCGAAGTTCGACATACCGGGCCTGTTCGTGTGGCACTGCCACATCCTCGAGCATGAAGACAACGAGATGATGAGGCCCTACCGTGTGGGCCCGGAGCCGGCGCCGATGACGACGCTGTCGACGCAGCCGCAATGAGGGCGGCGCCCGGTTGACGGGCGGCCCGTGAGGCAAGACGCCGGGGTCGGGGCTCGAGAGGAGCTCCGCCCCGGCGTCCGTTCGTCCGGCCTCGGGGTCAGGTGGTCGCGGAGGCCGCTTCGCGGAGCGCCGCCCACACGCCCTCGACGTGCTCGCGCTCGGTCGTGGCCGTGCCGATCGAGACGCGCAGCAGCTGGACGCCCTTCACGATCGACGGCGTCAGATAGTAGTGGCCGTCGGCATTGACGCGCTCGGCGATCGCGAGGTTGTGAGCGGCGAGCGCCGGCTCGGCGCCGGCCAGCGCCGCCGGCAAGTGCCGCAGGCACACGGTCTGCAGCGGCACCGGCGCGAGGCGCTCCCAGCCCGGAGTCGCATCCACCTGTTCGGCCAGCCAAAGCGTGTTCTCGAGGTCTCGGCGCACGCGTGCCTGCAGGCCCTCGACGCCATGCTCGCGGATCAGGAACCACAGCTTGAGGGCACGGAAGCGCCGGCCGAGCGGTATCCCCCAGTCGCGCAGGTTGCGGACCTGCCCGTCCTGGGCGGTGCGCAGATAGCTCGGATCCGTGCTCATCACGCGCACGAGGTGCTCCGGGTCGCGCATGAAATACGCAGAGAGGTCAAAGCCGGTGCCCAGCCACTTGTGCGGATTGAAGACGAGGGAGTCGGCCTGCTCGACGCCCTCCCACATCCAGCGGTGTTCGGGGCAGATCATCGCCGTGCCGGCAAGCGCCGCGTCGACGTGGAGCCAGAGGCCGTGGCGCGCGCAGAGCGCGGCGATGCCGGCCACCGGGTCGAGGGCCCGGGGGGCGGGGGGGCCCCCCCCCCCCCCCCCCCCGCCAGCGCCCCCGGC
>JBBQFA010000033.1:0-13318 GCA_038321515.1 Thermoleophilia bacterium
TAGACAAGCAGACCGATCACGACGAGCACCATCGCCGCCCAAAGGACTCGCTTCCACGGGAGGTCGACGTACCAACCCACGAGCTCGACGTGGACGAGTGCGAAGGCGAGGGCAGCCACGGCCAAGACCCCGTGCGCCAGACGCCAGCTCTCATAGTGCAGGCGCAGACGCCGGCGCCACACCGAGATCGCGACAAGTACCACGAGAGCCAGCGTCGCGGCGAGCGCGAAGCGGGCGCGCCACGGGGCCGTCACGGGGTTGAGCAGACCCAGGCCGGCCGCTCGCGTTGCCAGGAGGATCGCGGGGTGCGCCAGCACGAGAATGAGGGCGAGCAGGGAGATCTGGCGGTGGAAGCGCAGGAGGATGTCGATGCCGTAGGGCGCCGCCACGTGGCGGAAGCGCGCCGTGATCGCGAACTGCAATCCGATCATCGCCAGCGCGACGAACCCGAGCGCCACAGAGAGCTCGGTCCAGAAATCGCGCCCGGGGTGGTCGCGGTAGACGAAGGCTACGAGCAGGGGGATCAGGGAAAGGACGACGTACAGCGACAGCCAGAACGCGCCGCCGAGGATCCGCCGCCGGCGGGAGAGGTCCTTTTTCATGGGCGTAGTGTACGCGTGCACCACCGGCGACACCATGATCTCTTCTGCGCGTTGCGGGAGGCGGTACGAGCCCGACGGCGCGGCAGGGAGCGAGCGCAGGGAACCGCGCCCAACGCAGAATGGCGGTAGCGGGTGCGGCCTGTCCGCAAGAGACAAAGCAGGTCACGTTCGCATGCCCGGGAGGTTTGAATGGTGGAGCGGAGCGAGTAGATCGACGAGCCGCTCGTGCGGGGCTGCAATGGGCGATCCGCAAGGCGGTGCGAGCTCTCGCGATACTGATGGGCCGGGGTCATCGTCTTCGGGGTCGCAGACGTCGTTTACGTGCTCTACAACCGCCTGCTGGCCGAGCCTCGTGGGCTTCTGCAGATCAGCGACATCCTCGCGACGTTCGGCGCCTTCATGGTGGTCATGGTGTCCACGATGATCGTCACCGTCATGACGATCTGGCACACCGTGAGCGGAGAAGGCATGTCGCAGAACGAGATGATCGGCAAGCTGATCAAGCAGGCTGACTACGCGCTGCTCGCGACGGTGCTCTACGTGCTCGCGCTGGGCCTGTACAGCCTCTTCGTCGACGATTGCTTGAAGGCCGGCTCCGAATGGGACGCCGGCTCGCCGACCGCCCTTGACAAGGGTGGTCGCGGGACCTGACAAGCCGGCCTCGCACGGCGCGCGGCGCCGACGGCGAACGCGAGCCGCCTCAGTCGTTCGCGCCCGGCTCTTCCGTCTTCTCGTCGGCCGTGACGCCGTTCGTGCCGCCGCCGCCGAGCTCCTCTTCCATGCGCCGCCCGAGGCGACTCCGCTGGCCGAGGTTCTGGACGACGAGCGCCACGACGGTGATCAGGTAGAGCTGGCCGAAGACCGCCTCGAGCACGGCCGTCATGCGGCCCACGCCCGAGAAGGCCGTGAGGTCGCCGTACCCTGTGGTCGTGATCGTCACGAAGCTGAAGTAGAG
Source organism: Thermoleophilia bacterium (assembly GCA_038321515.1). Lineage (GTDB taxonomy): Bacteria > Actinomycetota > Thermoleophilia > UBA2241 > UBA2241 > CAIXSE01. The sequence goes on from JBBQFA010000033.1 coordinate 1,558, forward strand.
GTAGTCGATCGGCGGTGGTGGGTGAGCTGCGGTCTGCAGCTGGGTGAAGAACGGATCGCCACTGATCGCCGCGATGAGGCCGAAGATCGTGGCGAAGAACATGGCGATGAGCAGGTACACGCACACGGCGCCGTAGAAGGTGTTGAGGCTGATGACCGGATGCTCCACGAGCCGCCTGAGGATCGCCACGGGCGCCACGACGACGAGGAGGACCGTCACCGTCTTGCTCACGATCGTGGCGGTGTCGGGGCTGCCGAACAGCACCAGGACGATGGCGACGACCGTCACCAGCGGGATCAGCGCGAGGGCGATCCGGAGGATACGGCGCTTGACCTGAGCAGCCCGCAGCGCCAGCCAGGTGGTGGCCGCGAAGATGACTATCGACAGGATGCGGCCGTGCTGGGCGTCGCCGGCCACGGCGACGACGAAGAAGCTGATGACGAGCAGCAGCAGGACGAGGCCGAAGCTGTCGGCGAAGCGTGGCGAGTCCTGGAGCAAATGGCGCCGCTGGGCCGCGTCCGGCGGTGGGTCTGGCGGTTTCGCCTGGGTGTCGTCTGGTTCGTCCATGGGTCCGCCGCCACTGTATCCCACCGGAGTGCCGGCGCAAACGCGAGATCCGTCGCCGGGAGGTGAAGCCGCGGCGCGGCGCGAAAGCCCATCCTGTACACTCGTCGCGAGGAATCTGAGCGCATGGACAACGACCGTTACACCACCTACGCGTCCCGCTCGGGCCGCGACCCTCGCCGCCGGCAGAAGCAACGCGCCCGGCGGCGACTCCTGCTGCTCGTCCTCGTCGCGATCGTCGTGGCCGTCGTGCTCGCCATCGTCTTCGTGGCGCGCGGGCGCGAGGGCGGCGATGGCGCCTCCGGCAAGCCCGGTGGTGGGCCTACCGCCGTCGCCACAGCGAGCCCGAGCGCCACGATCACGACGCCCCCGCCCAAGGTCTGGGTCGCGAGCAAGAGCGACCCGGTGCGCCTGTGGGTGGGCGGCGACTCCATGGGCGGCGAGCTCGGCTGGGCGCTCGAGCCGGTGCTCCAGGCGACCAAGGTGTTCAAGCCGATCACCTTCTACAAGGAGTCGTCGGGCATCTGCCGCTACGACTTCTTCGACTGGGGCAAGCACATCGAGTCGGTCATGCGCAGCGCCAAGCCGCATGCCGCGGCGATCATGATGGGCACCAACGACACCCAGTCGGTGTGGCAAGACGGCACCTGGATCCCGTATGGCAAGGTCGCCTGGAAGACAGCGTATGAGCAGCGTGTCGGCGACATCATGGACACCATGCTGCGGGGCAGCGCCCGGCGCGTCTACTGGGTCGGCATGCCGATCATGGGCGAGAGCTGGCGCAATTCGCGCATGAAGCTGATCAACAAGATCTTCGCGAAGCAGGCCGAGCAGCGCCCCGGCGTCACCTACGTCGATATCTGGGACCTCTACACCGACGGTAACGGCGCCTTCGACCCCTCGCTGCGCCTTGCCGATGGTGTGCACTTCACGGTCGAGGGCCAGGACATGCTCGCCAAGTACGTGTACAAGGCGATCGTGAAGGACTGGCTGCCAGACGGGCTGCCGTCGCCGAGCCCGTCGCCTTCGGCGACTCCCTCGGCGTCCGCCTCGTCCATCTGAGCGCTCGCGCTCCGGTCCGGTCCCGGGTGGCCGGCGCCGTGGGCCCGGGCCGATAATGAAGGCACCATGAACATGCTCCTCGCCACAGTCCCAGGCTACGTGTTCGAAGCCGCCAAGCGGCCGCTCTTCTTGCTGCTGGTCGGCTTCATCCTCACCTTCCTCGTCGCCCGCCTGAACACGCGGCTCACCCGGGCGCACGGCCGCTCGCATCTGCGCATGGCCAGCGTCGTCACCCCAGGCGGCCTGCACATCCACCACTCCGTCTTCGGCATCATCGGCATGACCCTCTTCGGGATCCTCGAGTTCGCGCTGCAGCCGGGGAGTCCGTGGCTCGAGCTCTTCGCCTTCTTCTTCGGCGCCGGCGCCGCGCTCACGCTCGACGAGTTCGCCCTGATCCTCCACCTCGAGGACGTCTACTGGACCGGCGAGGGTCGCAAGAGCATCGACGCGGTCATCCTTGGGCTCACCTTCATCACTCTGTTGCTGACCGGGTTGCTGCCGCGCAGCATCAGCGAAGTCGGCGACTACCTTGCGATCTCGCGCTGGGTCGGGTCGGCGCTGATCCTCGGCGGCGCCATCTTCGTCGTGGTCTGCTATCTGAAGGGCAAGCTGTTCGTCGGCACCATCGGCATCTTCGTGCCGTTCGTGGCGCTCTTCGGCGCTCTGCGGCTGGCCAAGCCCGGGTCGCCGTGGGCGCGCCGCCGGTACGCCGGCAGTCCGGTCACGATGGAGCGGGCGCGGCGTCGAGACGAGGGCTTTCACCAGAAGTGGGAGCGGCGCAAGAACCGGCTCTGGGACCTGATCGGCGGCAAGCCGCACATGCTGCAGCCGCGTCGCGACGGGCACGGCGACCGTCACGACCAGGGGCCGGGGGGCGGCTCACCCGGGTCCGGCTCACCCGGGTCCGGCGCCTGAGCGTCGGGCCCGCCGGCCGATCGCCGCTCGGCCCAGCGCCTCAGACGGCCGGCTGCTGCGGCTCGCCGTCCGTCGTTCGGGGTAGCCCGACGGCGTAGACGACCAGTACCAGTTCGTACACGACGAGCACGACCACGGCGGTCAGCACCGCGGTGAGCGAGCCGGCGATGAAGAAGAGCACGACGACGGCGGCGATGACCCCGCCGACGCGCAGCAGGTCGAGGTGGGCCGCCATCCAGCGCCCGGCGCCCGTGTTCGGCGCAGAGAGGTCCGAGGCGACGCCGAACAGCTTGGCGACGCCGCGACCCATGGCCTCGAGCCACTCGGGCTTGCTGGCGAGTATGGCGGCGACGGTCAAGACGACCGCCGCGACGACGACCCAGGCGAAGAAGGCGTTCAGACTGGCGATCGCCGAGCTCACGATCGACTTGGCGACGGCCACGCCGCTTTCGTTCTTCACGGTGGCGGCGATCGCCTTCTCTCCCTGCCGCTCGATCACGCGCGCGACGACGAATGCGAGCAGCACGCCGAGGCCGAGCTGCAGGGCTGTACGGCGCTTGCGCACGGAGACGAGCAGCGCGGCCACCACGAGGGCCACAGCCACCACGACCACCAGCATCACGAGGTCCTTGAACAGGCTGAGCGCGCGCTTCGCCTCGTAGCCCTGGTCGCCGCGCAGAACGGTGATCGACCCGAAGTCGGCCGGCAGCGGCCGGCCGAGGGCGTCCTGGAGCAGGATCCGGATCTCCTCGGGCGCGGTGGTCGGGTCGATCCGCGGCAGCTGAACGTCTTTGCCGAGCAGCCGCGGGATCTGATCCTCGAGCTTCTGGAGCGCGACCGCCACGAGCGGCAGCAGGTTCAGCTTCACGTCGTTCTGGCCCACGGTGACGTAGCGGTTCTGGTCTTGCAGGGCGGTGATCAATTGCTGGTGGCCGAAGCGGTTGATGTCGACCCAGATGTCACGGGCGAGCTTGGTGCCCAGGAACTTGTCGATCTCGTCGACGAGAAAGCGCCGCAAATCGCTGGTGAGCGGCGCGGCAAGGATCTTGGCGTCGGAGGGCAGTGCGCTCTCGATGCGCTGGTTCAGGTCCGTGGCCGTGATCGCCTTGTCGGTCACGTAGACGCTGACCGCGTGTCGCACCTGCGGGTCGTCGGCGATCGGCGCCACGGTCTTCACGTACGTATCGGTGTTGAAGACCAGGTCGCGCGACCAGAGCGCGACGACGCTGACGATCACGGCGAGCACGGCCATGACGACGAGGATCAGCGCGAGCCACGAGCGCACGCGGGGCGCGCGCTGCGAGGCTAGCACGCGCCCTACGGGGCGGAGCGCGTTCGTCACGGCGGTGGCGCGGCCCGGTCCGCGCTCTGCGCTTTCGGCCGGGAGCGGCGCCGTGGCCGCGAGCGCGCCGGGCTGCTCGACAGCGTGCGCGGCAGTCACGGCCGTCCGCTCTTGCGTGCCCGCGCCGGCCGGCGCGCCGGCGCCCCCGGTGGGCTGGGCCCGCTTGGCGCCTGAGGTCCTTCGGCGGGGCGCCGCCTTGCCGGCGGCTGCCTTCTTACGCGTTCCGCCGGGTCCCGCCTTGCCGGCGCCGGCCTCGTCCGCGCTTCTGTCTGCTGGTGGCTCAGCCATCGCGCCCTCCCTCTTCGCCGCCGGAGACCTGTGCCACACCGACCCTCTTCAGCATGACCCGGTCAGTCACGACGATGCCCGGCCAGATGGGCAGAGGAAACCAGTAGGGCCGGCGCCGGCGAGCTGAGGCGCCGCCGCCGGCGAGCTGAGGCGCCGCCGCCGGCGGATGAATGCGCTCAGGCGCGTGCGGCTACGGATTCGGCGATGGCTCCGCCGAGGCGCCGAGCGCCTTCAACGAGGCTTGTTTCGTCGTAGAGGCTGAAGGCGAGCCGCAGGCTGCGGTCGTCGCCGTCGCTGCAGAAGCGCGCGCCGGGGGCGAACGCCACGCCGTGCCGCTCGGCGAGCGGCAGGAGCGCGGTGGCGGTGAGCCCATCCGGAAGCGTGACCCAGAGGAAGAAGCCGCCCGCCGGCACGGTGAAACGGCAGCCGGCGGGCAGGTGTTCGTGCAACGCCGCGGACAGCGCGTCGCGGCGCGACGCGTAGGCGCGGCGCAGGGCCGCCACGTGATCGTCGTAGGCGCCGCCGGCGAGGAGTTGGGCGACCACGTGTGCCGAGAACTGGCCGACGCAGCCGCCGCTCTCGAGCATCCCGGCGGCGGCCAGCCGAGCACGCAGGTCAGCGCGCGCAGTGGCCCACCCGAGGCGCAGCCCGGGGGCGAGCGACTTGGAGAACGACCCCAGGCGGACCACGGGCGCTTCCGGATCGAGCGCCCAGAGCGACGCCGGCGTCTCGCCGTCGTAGCCCAGCTCGCGGTAGACGTCGTCCTCGACGAGGATCAGATCATGCGCGCGGGCGAGCGCCAGCAGGTGCGCGCGCCTCGTGGACGACAGGCTGACGCCTGCCGGGTTGTGAAAGGTCGGGATCGTGTACAGCAAGCGCGCGCGCCGGCCGGTCTCGCGCAGGTTGCGCAGTGCGGCCTCGAGCGCCTGCACGTCGAGCCCGTCGTCGTCGAGCGGCACGCCCAGGATCTCGACGGGGTGGTCGCGCACGATCCCCAGCGCCAGGTTGTACGTCGGGGACTCGACCAGCACGACGTCGCCGGGCAGCGTCAGCATCGTCAGGACCTGCTCGAGGCCCTGCGAGTTGCCGCCGCTGACGAGTACGTCGCCGGCGGCCGCGGCGCGTCCCTCTCCGGCGGTGATGCGGTCGGCGATCGCGGTGCGCAGCGCCTCCGGGCCCTCGTTCGAGCCGTAGGCCAGGGCGCCGGCTCCGCCGGCGCCAAGCGCCTCCGCGGCCGCCTCCCGCACCAGGTCGACCGGCAGCAGTGAGGGGTCGGGCTCGCCGAAGGCGAACTCGACGACTCCTTCGCGCAGCGTGTTCTGGGTGAGGGCGGGCAGATCGTACATGCCGCCATGATACGGGATGCGGCGGCCTCCGCGTCGCGTCCTGGCGCCGCCTCGCCGGAACACCGTGGCGCTCCGCGGCGAACCCCGGCTGGCGGCGCGTCGTCCCATTCCCTAAACTGACCCCGGACCAGCCTGCATGCTATTCCCAACCATCACATTCGCGGTCTTCTTCCTGCTTGTCTTCATCGGGAACTGGCTGCTCATGCCCAGACAGCGGCTGTGGAAGCCGTTCATGCTTCTGGTCAGCCTCGTGTTCTACGGCTGGTGGGAGTGGCGCTTCGTCCTGCTGCTCGTGCTCAGCGCCCTCGCCAACCAGTTCTTCGCGCAGCTCATCGCGCGTGCGTCGCCGGGGGCGGCCCGCAAGTGGGCCCTCGCCGGCGCCGTCGCCGCCAACCTCGGCGTGCTCGGCTGGTTCAAGTACTACGGGTTCTTCGTCACCTCGGTCGTGAACTCCCTCGGCGCCCTCGGCCTCAACGCCGACCTGCCGCTCCTGCGCATCGTGATGCCGATCGGCATCTCGTTTCTCACCTTCCGCGTGCTGAGCTACGTGATCGACGTCTACCGTGACCGCCTGAGACCCGCCTCGCTGCTCGACTTCTCGGTGTACGTCACCTTCTTTCCGTACATCGCCGCGGGGCCGATCGCCCGCGCCTCCGAGTTCCTGCCGCAGCTGAACGCGCCGCGCGACCCGCGGCGCGTGGACACGTCGCGTGCCTTCTTTCTCATCTTCGCCGGTCTCATCAAGAAGATGCTCATCGCCGACTACCTGGCGACGCACCTGGTCAACGGGGTGTTCACCACGCCGGGCCAGTACTCGTCCCTCGAGGTCTTTCTCGGGATCGTGGGGTACGCGGTGCAGATCTACTGCGACTTCAGCGCCTACGCCGACATCGCCATCGGCATCTCGCTGCTCCTCGGCTTCGAGCTGCCCGACAACTTCAACGCCCCGTACACGGCCGCCTCGGTGCAGGACTTCTGGCGTCGCTGGCACATGACGCTCTCGCGGTGGCTGCGCGACTACCTCTACATCCCGCTCGGCGGCAACCGCAAAGGGCGCCTGCGGACCTACGTGAACATCATGATCACGATGGTGCTCGGCGGGCTCTGGCACGGTGCCGGCTGGCCCTTCATCTTCTGGGGGTTTCTGTACGGCGGGGCGCTGATCGTCGAGCACGCGCGCGTCGACCGGCGCCGCGACCGCGCGGCGCTACTGCAACGCCAGCGCGGGCAGCGCGCGGCGGTCGCCGCGCTCGAGGGGCTTGCCGACACGACCGGCGGCGGCGATGCCTCCGCGCCGGCTGCTGCGGAGCCGGCGGCCGCAGGGCCTCCGGCGCTCGACTACGACAAGCGTCCGTGGAGCGGCGCCGTGTGGCCTCGCATCGGCGTGTTCGCCTTCGTCGCCTTCGCCTGGGTCTTCTTCCGCTCCGACACGTTGGGCGCCGCCCTCAGCGTGCTCGGCCGGCTCTTCCAGAGCTGGGGCAGCATCGGCGCCGCCGTCACCCCCGGCGTCTTCATCGCCATCGCCATCGGCATCGGCATGCAGTACATCCCGCGGGCCATGTGGCAGCGCGGTGAGGCCGGGTTCTCGGTGCTCAACCCGGTCGGTCAGGGTCTCGTTCTCGCCGTGGGCTTCATGCTGCTCGACATCCTCGGTCCGGTCGGACCGGCCGCCTTCATCTACTTCGGGTTCTGATGGACGACCAGCGCAGAGACGACAGACTCCCCTACGGGCGCCGCCGGCGCACGGCGGCCAGCGCGCTGGTCGCGATCCTCGTCGCCATGGCGCTCGGAGCGCTGTTCAACGCGCCGGCGATGAAGAAGACGGCGCTCGAGCTGCCGTTCGGCGGACAGCGCAGCTTCAGGCTCGCCCTGGTGAGCCCGCTCGCGGCCGTTAGCCACTGGCTGTTCCTTGACCGGCCGGCCCAGCTGACCGCACAGGCACTGGGCAAGTCCGACCCGGGTCCCGCGGCGTCCACGGTCGTGGTCGTCGTCACGCCGACGCCCACGCCGAGCCGCAGCGGCAAGCCCAAGCCCGGCGAGCAAGAGAAGCCGCTGCCCAAGCCGTTCAAGGGACATCCCATGCATCTCTACATCGCCGGCGACTCCATGATGGGGCTCCCCGGCATGGCGCTCGTCAACCTCTCCAACAAGACGAAGCTCATCAAGCCGCTGCTCGACTACCACATCTCCAGCGGCCTGGTCCGGCCCGACTTCTTCAACTGGCCGGCGCAGCTACAGGCGCAGGCCAAGGAGTTCGATCCGGGCGCCACGGTGCTGATGTTCGGCGCCAACGACAACCAGGCCGTGCAGACGCCGTCGGGCCAGGTCTACCAGTTCGAGACCGACGGCTGGAAGAAGGAGTACCGGCGCCGCGTGAGCGACGTGATCCAGCTGCTCTTCGACGGTGGCGTGCGTCGCGTGTACTGGATCGGGCAGCCGATCATGCCCGACGCGGCTTTCAACCGGCAGGTCCAGATGCTGAACGACATCTATCGTAGCGTGGCGGAGCAGACACCGGGTGTGCGGTACATCGACGCGTACAAGCTGTTCACGGACAGCAGCGGGGGGTACTCGGAGTATCTGCGCGACGCGAACGGCGAGATGCAGAAGGTGCGCGAGGCCGACGGCGAGCACCTGACGTACGCCGGCGGCCTGCGCGTCGCCGAGGCCGTGCTCGCCGCCATCAAGAAGGAGTGGTTCACGAAGAAGCCTCCGGGCGGCGGCGAGACGACGCCGTCGCCGAAGGCGACCAAGTCGGCCTCGCCGGCTCCCTGACGCTCTCGCCGGCGGGCTCCGCCCCGGCCGGCTCCGGGGCGCGGGGCAGGCTGCGCCGCCCGCAGCCGCTGGTATAGCATCGCCGCGACAGCAGGGGCGCCGGCACGCCCCCGTGAACCGGTGGGCGACAGGCGGCAGCGTGCTCTTCCCGACGATCACATTCGCGATCTTCTTTCTGGTCGTCTATGCGGCCAACTGGCTGCTGATGCCGCGCCTGCGCCTGTGGAAGTGGTTCATCATCGCCGCCAGCTACGTCTTCTACGGTTGGTGGGACTGGCGCCTCGTTCTTCTGCTCGTCGGCGCGACTCTCGTGAACCAGGCGCTCGCCGTGCAGATCCACCGCGCGCGCGGGCGCGGCGGCTCGCCCGCGGCCGCCCGGCGCTGGCTCGTCCTCGTCGTGGCCGCGAACCTCGTCACGCTCGGCGTGTTCAAGTATTTCGATTTCTTCACCGTCAACCTCAATCAGGTGCTGAGCGCGGTGCACCTCGGCGCCCCGCTGCCGCTGCTCCACGTGCTGCTGCCGGTGGGCATCTCGTTTCTCGTGTTCCGCATGCTCACTTATTCGATCGACATCTACCGCGGGCAGCTGACGCCGGCGCCGACGCTGGACTTCGCCGTGTACACGGCGTTCTTTCCCTACCTCCTCGCCGGCCCCATCGCCCGCGCCCGCGAGTTCCTGCCCCAGCTCACCTCGCCGCGCGACCCGCGCGCCGTCGACTCGTCAAGGGCCTTCATGCTGATCCTCGGGGGCCTCGTCAAGAAGATGCTCATCGCCGACTACCTCTCGACGCACATCGTCAACGGGCTCTTTTCTTCTCCGGGGACCTACTCGTCGTGGGAGACCCTCTGGGGCATCCTCGCGTACTCGGTGCAGATCTACTGCGACTTCAGCGCCTACGCCGACATCGCCATCGGCATCTCGCTGCTGCTCGGCTTCGAGCTGCCGGCGAACTTCGACGCGCCCTACACGGCACGCACGATCCAGGACTTCTGGCGCCGCTGGCACATCACCCTCTCGAGCTGGCTGCGCGACTACCTGTACATCCCGCTCGGCGGCAACCGCAAGGGTCGCGACCGCACCTACGTGAACCTCATCACCACGTTTCTGCTCGCCGGCCTGTGGCACGGCGCCGGCTGGACCTTCATCTTCTGGGGGGGCATGCACGGCGTGGGTCTCGCGCTCGAGCGCGCCCGTGCCGACACGCGGCATGCCAGAGGCCTGGCGGAGCCCGGAGCGACCGCTGGGGCGCGGGCGCTGCAGCGCCTCGCCGCGTTCGCCTTCGTCACCGTCGCCTGGGTCTTCTTTCGCGCCGAGTCGATGGGCAACGCCTTCGCCGTGCTGTGGCGGCTGCTCGCAGGGCTCGGGAGCATCGGAGCGGCGGTGACTCTGCCGGTGGTCGGTCTGGTGGCGCTCGGCATCGCGATCCAGTACGTCCCGCGTCGCTCCGTGGAGCGGTTCGAGGTCGGCCTCAGCCGCATCGGCTGGGCGGGCCAGGGGCTCGTGCTGGCGCTGGCCCTGTTCCTCATCGCGGTGCTCGGCCCCCAGGGCGCGGCCGAGTTTCTCTACTTCAAGTTCTGAGACGGTGACTGGCGACGGTGACTGACGACGATCGATACGACGAGAGTGGCGGGCGGCGGCCGTTCGACGGCAGCCCTGACGACGACCTCTTCGTCTGGGACGCGCTGCGGCCGCCGCGGCCGCGTGACGATGCCGGCCGCGACGACGAGGCGCGCCGGGACGACGCCGGCCGCGAGGCATCGCGCCGGGCCGACCGCGGCGCCCAGCGTCGTCCCGCTCGCTCGGACGACTGGCGCCGGCCCGAGTACCCGACCGGCGCCGGGCCGGTGCGGCAGCCCCCGGCGCCCGGCGGCTACGAGGTCGAGGAGGAGTGGGAGGAGTGGCTGGAGCCCGGCGGGGCACAGGGCCCCGAGACGCTCGGGCCGCTGCCCGAGCGCCGCCGGGGTCCGCGCCGCCGCCGGGCGTCCGCCGGCGCTGTGCTCCTCGCCATGCTGCTCGGCTTCTTTCTCGCCGGTCTGCTCGACGCCAGGGGCATCGAGACCCAGGTCAAGGCCAGGCCGTTCGGAGCGCTACGGACCTTCCAGCTCGCGATGCTCAAGCCGATGATCGGGCTGAGCGGCCTGCTCCGCTTCGACCGACCGGCCGTGGCCCTCAACGACCTGCTGGGCCGCGGCGAGGGCAGCCACCACTCGCTCGCCGAGGTCAAGCCGGGGAAGAAGGCGCTTTGGCCGCGCACGATAACGCGCAAGAAGCCGCTGCGCATGTACGTCGCCGGTGACTCGATGGACCAGGTCTTCGGCTCGTCGCTCGTCAACCTCGGCGCGGCGACGAAGCTCATCAAGGGCAAGAACGACTACCACGTCTCCAGCGGCCTGAGCCGGCCTGACTTCTACGATTGGCCGCAGCGGCTCGTCGACCAGATCGTCGAGTTCAAGCCGGACGCCGCGGTCTTCCTCTTCGGCGCCAATGACGGCCAGGACGTGATGTACCAGGGCAAGGTCCTCAAGGTGGGGACGAAGGCATGGCAGGAGGTCTACGCGAAGCGCGTCGGCGAGGCCATGGACATCATGACCAAGGGCGGCCGCCGGGTCTACTGGGTCGGCAACCCCATCATGAGGGACTTCGGCTACCGACAGCGCATCGCGATGATGAACCACATCTACGAGGCCGAGGCGAAGAAACACCCGGGCGTCACCTTTGTGAGCACCTGGGCGGCCATGGGCGACGAGAAGGGCTCCTACGCCGAGTACCTCAAGGATGCGAACGGCGACCTGATCCTCATGCGCGCGCCCGACGGCATCCACCTGTCGCGCGCCGGCGGCGACCGCATGGCCCAGGTCGTGCTCGACGTGATCGAGAAGGACTGGGGCATCGGTACGACGGGCTCGCCGTCGCCGACCGCCGCACCCTGAGGGAGCCGGGGCCGGCTGATCCCGCCCGGCGCACGCACCCGGCGCGATCGCCGTTCCCGCTTCGCCGCCCGCCCGCGCTCCGTCGCGTCCGCTCGTCACCCCGGGTCGTCGTCCACCCAGTCACGAGTGAGCTCGAGCCAGAACGCCGGCCGCGGCCAGCGCAACGCCGGCGAGTTGGACAGAAGTCGGTCGCTCGCCGGCGATGATGCCGGCGGCGAAGGGGATCATCGCGTTGGTCGCGCTGATCGGAGCGACGATGCTCATGGAGCCGATCGCCAAGGCTTTGTAGAAGAACGAGATGGTCACGACGCTGGCGAGGCCGCCCAGCAGGACCGGCCAGACGGCGTGCAGGCCGGGCCAGCCGTGGCCGGTCACCAGGGTCACCAGCGCCGCTCCCGCGAGCCCCACGGCCTGGCTGCCGACGATGACCGCCCAGGGGCTGGCGCGCCGGGTGCTGAAGGCGCCGAGGGCAACGGCGATGCCGAGCATGCCGAGAGGCTGTCGCGGTGTGGTGGTACGCTTGGGCGGGCGCCGGCGG
>JBBQFA010000034.1:0-13263 GCA_038321515.1 Thermoleophilia bacterium
ACAGGCCCCACTCGCCGGCGCACAGACGCGCGACGTAGGCCACGTTGACGACGCCGCGCGCGTCGCTCTCGCCGAGCGGCGCCTGGCCCAGCAGGCTGACGACGTCGCGCTCGTCCTTGTCGTCGATGTGGGCGGCCTGGAGCTTGGTCAGCAGCACGTCGCTGAGCGAGATGGTGTAGTCCTCGATCTCCAGGCGCTCGGCCAGGGGCACGACGTGGTCCATGCGAAAGGTGTCGAGAAACACGTCCACGTGGTCGTCGGGATGGAGAAAGTAGTGGCGCTCGGCGTCGGGGTGATCGCAGCGCTTGTAGAACTGCAGCTGTCGGCCCGCGGTGGCCTGGCTGACGTGGATGTTGTCCTTGAACCCGAGCGCCTCGAAGAGGGCGTAGATCTCCTTCGCCTGCCGGCGCAGGCCGACCAGGTCGATGTCGGAGTAGTCCCGCTCGCACAGATAGGCGAGCTCGCAGTGGGTGCGCACCGCGAGGCCGCCGAAGAGGCGCAGAACGACGCCGCGGGAGCGCGCCTCGTCGATGATGCGGCGCGCCTCGTCGCTCATCTCACGGCGCGTGCTGAGCATCCCTGGAGTAGGGGGCGTGTCCATGGCCGAAGTGTCTCCCTTGCGCGCCCGGCGGAAACGGGAACGAGGCCGGCGGCTACGTGGATCGCCGACCCGACTACGTCTACCTGTCGCTGACGAGCTCCATCGCCTTCTCGCCAACAGATGCGATGCCGTATTCGAAGTGGGCGAAAGTCTCCATGGGCATCCAGAGCCTGCTCTCCTTCGCGACCTTGGCCGTGGTCGTCGCGCGCGCGGTCAACAGCGCCCGCTGAGCAGGCGCACGTAGACGCCCTTGTCTGGCCCCTCCGCCTTGACCAAGGCCAAGACCACCTTCCAGGTATCCTTGGTGCCGGAGCCGGGACTCGAACCCGGACGCCGCACGTGGCGACAGGGGATTTTAAGTCCCCGGCGTCTACCAGTTCCGCCACTCCGGCACGGCAGGAGTATACGACGGCGGAGCCGGGGGCGGCTCGGGCGGGCCACAGCGCGTCAGGCGGGCGTGAGCGACCCGTCGGCCAGGGCGAGGGCGCAGCCGTCGAGGAGGTCGGCCTCGCTGACGCGGATCGCCTCGAGGCCGAAGGCAGCGCAGGCGGCGCGGGCGATCAGGGCGCCGGCGAGGATCACGTCTTCGCGGCCGGGCTGGATGCCCGGCAGCCGGCCGCGTTCGGCGCTGGTCATGGCGGCGAACAGCGCGATGGCCGCGTCGATGTCGGCAATAGAGAGCAGGTGCCCCTGCACGAGTCGCCCATCGTATTCGCGCATGCCGAGCTTGTTGGCGACCAGCGTCGTGTAGGTGCCGGCCACGCCGACCGCGCCGCCGACAGCGGCGTGGAGCTCGGCGGGCACGCCCGCCTCGATGGCAGCGGCGACGTGGCCCGAGAGGGCCACGACCTCCGCCGATGTCGGCGGGTCGGCGGCGAAGAAGCGCTCGGTGAGGCGCACGACGCCGACGTCGAGGCTGCATACGAACGTCGGCGCCCGCCCCGCCGAGCCGATCGCGAACTCGGTGCTGCCGCCGCCGATGTCGACGAGCAGCAGCGGGTCGGGCACGGAGCTCGATGCGGCCAGCCACGAGGTGCCGCCGCGAAAGGCGAGCGCGCCCTCCTCCTCCCCGCTGACCACGCGCCACGGCAGCGCAAAGTCGCGCTCGATGGCCTGCAGAAAGGCGTGCCCGTCGGCGGCGTCGCGGAGCACGCTGGTGGCGACGAGGAGGCGCCGCGCCGGGCCGTAGGATTCAAGGCGCGGCGCGTACTCTTCAATGCAGGCCCGGGTGCGGGCGACGGCGTCCGGGTGCAGGCGCCCGGTGCGGTCGACGCCCTGCCCGAGGCGAACGACGGTCGTGACGCGGGCCGCCGGCTCAACGACGCCGCGGTCGTCCACCTCGGCGAGAAACAGCCGGCACGTGTTCGTGCCCAGGTCGACGATGGCGACCTTCATGCGTCGCCGTCCGGCAGCCAGGCGGCGCAGCGCCGGTCGTCGCACCACGGTTCTTCGACCTCGGCGAAGACGGCCTCACCGAGTACGTAGCCGGGGTTCGCGAGGGCGTGCGCGACGTGGGCGTGCAGGCATTTGACCGTGCCCACGGCGCGCACGCCCCCGACGCCCGTCATAAGCGACGCTCCGTCGTCGAGCATCGGCAGCGCATGCACGCGCACGAGCTCCTCGCGCCGTCGCGCGGAGCCGGCCGCGGCGTCCGCCGCCGACTGCGCCAGAGCCGGGTCGGCGGTCAGCCGCCCCGTCCAGACGGCGACTCCGCCGGCGCTCTCGAGCCGCGAGACGGCGGCGACCAGCGTCGGGCAGGTGCAGTAGAACAGCGTCGGGAAGGGCCGTCCCTCGAGGTCATAGGGCAGGTCCTCGACGACGGCCGGAAGCGCGAAAGGGCATCTCGCCGCAACGGCGCTCATGGCCTGCGGCCGGCGCCCGAGCTGGCCGGCGATGACGGCGCCGTCGGCGCCGGCGACGAGCCCCGGCCCGCCGCTCACCGGCGCCTCAGTTGAGCAGCGTGCGCCACAGATCATCGATACGGTCGAGGACCGAGATGGAGCCCTCGGTGGGCTTGGTGAGGGTGCTGACTCCGGTCGCGGCATCCTTGCCTGGCAACCCCTTGACGACGAACACCTGGGTGCCCGGCGGCACGAGCATGGAGTCGGAGCGGGCGCGCTGGGCGATGTACGCCTTGGTGATCAGGAGATCCTTCTGGTGCTTGAGCGCGGCGTTGTCGGTGCGCGCCGCCTGCAGCACCGCCGAGGCCTTCTGGTAGCGGTCCTGCTGCGTGAAGAAGTCGCGGAGCGGCGAGACGTAGAAGGAGGCACCGATGAGGACGAGCGCGAGCAGCGCCAGACGTCCGAGATGCGGGCGTGGCGGCGCGGCGCGGCGACCGCCCGAGGGCGCACGTCGTCCTTGCCTCACGGTGGAGGTCCCGGCTGTGGTCGCTTGGGGCACGGTGTGTCGCTCCCGACTCGCCGCCGGCCGCCTGCGCTCCGCAGGGCGGCCCCTTCTCACCCGTAGGGTTCGCGGCCGCCGGCGGGAGTCCCTGCCCGGCGGCCGTGCATCCCCGCGACGGGATGCTTACTTCGGCAGCTGCTGCAGGCTCGCGTCGGCCTGCTTACCGGCCTCTGAGGTCTGGTCGATGGCGATGGTCTTGGTAAATGCGACCTTCGCCTGGTCGTAGAGCGTCTTGGCCTGCTTCTTGTCGCCGTTCTGTTCGGCGAGCCGCGCCTCATGGCTCAGGAAGATGCCCTTGTTGAGCCAGCCCTTCTGAAAATCGGGGTTCGCGGCGATCACGCCGTCGACCTGTTTGAGCGCGCCCGGGATGTCGCCGCTGTAGAAGAGGGCGACGGCGTAGTCGGTGCCGAGCGACGGGTCGCCGGACTGCTTCTTCCAGGCCACCGCATAGACCTTGGCAGCGGCGGCGAAGTAGGCGCTGCCCTGCTCGAACTGCTGCGACTTGAATGCTTGGTCGCCCTGGTCGTAGAGCTGGTTGCCGCGGTCGACGAGCTCGCGGTAGCTCCCGCTGGTGTCGGCGGTCACCGCCTGTACGGGGCCGGCGCTGGACGTGGCAGCGACAGTGGCGCCCGACTTGCCACCAAAGCCACCAGACGCCATGACCACGACGACGAGGACGACCACGGCGAGCGCGCCGAAGCCTCCCCAGATGACCGCCGGAGAGAGCCGGCCGGCGGGCTTGGCCGCGGCTTGCGGCGCCTGCTTCGTGCTCTGACCCGGAGTCTTCTTGCCGGGCTGGCCGGTCCTCGAGCCCTGCTGAGCCGTGGTCTTGCCGCTCAGGGCGTCCTTCACACCAGACAGGTTGGCGCCACACTCGGGGCAGAACTTGGCGCTGCTGGCGTCGTTACCACATTCGGGACAGTACATGCTCGCGATTCCTCCGCGTCGTCGTCTGTTGGTCGTGCCGAACCACCCGGTGGCATACCGGCCACCGTATCGGTGAAGGGACAGTGTGAGGGACGAGGCACCCCACGTGCAACTCGGGGGGCGGTGGACCACCGCAGCGATCCGCCGCCCCGCCGGTACAGGAACCCCTAGCGCAGATTGTAGAAGGCGCTCATCCCCGGGTAGTAGGCGACCTCGCCGAGCATCTCCTCGATGCGCAGCAGCTGGTTGTACTTGGCGACGCGGTCACTGCGCGCCGGGGCGCCGCTCTTGATCTGGCCGGCGTTGGTAGCCACGGCCAGGTCGGCGAGCGTCGTGTCCTCGGTCTCGCCGGAGCGGTGCGAGCACACAGCGGTCCAGCCGGCACGCGTCGCCATCTGGATCGCGTCGAGCGTCTCGCTCAGCGTGCCGATCTGGTTGAGCTTGATGAGCACCGAGTTGGCCGACTTCTCGGCGATGCCGCGGGCGATGCGCTCGGTGTTGGTCACAAAGAGGTCGTCACCCATCACCTGGATGCGGTCGCCGAGCCGTTCGGTCATGAGCTTGAAGCCGTCCCAGTCGTCCTCGGCGAGGCCGTCCTCGATGCTGATGATGGGGTACTTGTCGCAGAGCGCCGCGTAGTAGTCCACCATCTCGGCGCTCGTCAGGCTGCGGCCCTCACTCGCGAGCACGTACTTGCCGTCCTCAAAGAAGCTCGAGGCGGCCGGGTCGAGCGCGATGCGCACGTCGGCGCCGGGCTCGTAACCGGCGGCGTCTATGGCCTCCATGATCACCTGGATCGCGGCTTCGTTGGAGGCGAGGTTCGGGGCAAAGCCGCCCTCGTCGCCGACCGCGGTGCTGAGGCCCTTCGCCTTGAGCACCGACTTGAGGCTGTGGTAGACCTCGGCGCAGATGCGCAGCGCCTCCTCGAAGGTCTCGGCGCCGACCGGCATGACCATGAACTCCTGCAGGTCGACGTTGTTGTCGGCGTGCTTGCCGCCGTTCATGATGTTCATCATCGGCACCGGCAGCGTGAAGGCGTTGCAGCCGCCGATGTACTGGTAGAGCGGCAGTTCGAGTGCGGCGGCGGCGGCGTAGGCTGTCGCCAGCGACACGCCGAGGATCGCGTTGGCGCCGAGCTTGGCCTTGTTCGGCGTGCCGTCGAGCTCGATCAACATACGGTCGACGAGGCGCTGGTCGGTGGCGTCAAAGCCGACGATCTCCTCGGCGATGATGCTGTTGACGTTGTCGACCGCGGTGCGCACGCCCTTGCCGAGGTACTCGCCGCCCTCGTCGCGCAGTTCCACGGCCTCGTACTCGCCGGTGGAGGCGCCCGAGGGCACGTCGGCGCGGCCGACGGCGCCCGACTCGAGCTCTACCTCGACCTCGACCGTGGGGTTGCCGCGCGAATCGAGGATCTGCCGCGCGGAGACGTCGATGATGGTAGTCATGGGGCTCCCTCTCAGTGTCACTCGGTGTGGGCGCCGGCGACCACGTCCGCGGCCTTGGCGCGCTGGTAGTACTCTTCTTGCTCGCACAAGTCTAACCCAGACCAGTCGCGGCCCTCGGCGGCGGCCATGGCCGCCGCCCCGGTGACGCGGCGCTCGAAGCGGCGTCCCGCCGCGCGCAGCGCCAGCTCGGGGTCGACGTGCAGCAGGCGCGCGACGTTGACCGTGGCGAAGAGCAGGTCGCCGACCTCGTGCACGACGCGCGGGTCGCTGCGCTGCGGGTCGTGGGGGCGCGGGTCGGCGCCGACCTGACTGCCCGCTACCTGCCCGCCGGCCGCCTCCGCGAACAGCTCGGCCAGCTCGGCGTGCTCCTCCGCGATCTTGGGGAACGCCTCGGCGGCCGAGCTCCAGTCGAATCCGACGCTGGCGGCGCGCTGCTGCAGCTTTTTCGCATACAGCAGCGCAGGGAAGCTCGTCGGCACATCATGAAAGATGCCCTCGCGGCCCTCCTGCTCGACCTTGATGCGCTCCCAGCGGCTCTTGACCTCGGCCGGCGTGTCGGCGACGGCGCCGGCAAAGATGTGCGGGTGCCGGCGGATGAGCTTGACCTCGATGTCGTGGGCGACGCTGGCGAGGTCGCCGGCGCCCTCCTCGCTGAGCATGAGGGCGAGCAGCACGACCTGCAGCAGCAGGTCGCCGAGCTCGCCGTGCTCTGCCGCCAGGTCGCCGCCGGCGATGGCGTCGGCCAGCTCGTGGACCTCCTCGACGGTGTAGCCGACGATATCGCTCGGCGTCTGTTCGCGGTCCCACGGGCACTCGATACGCAGGCGGTCGACGATGCGCTTGAGCGCGACCAGCTCCTGCCCGAGCAGAGCGTCGTCGAAGGCCGGGCCGCCGGGGACGGTGACGACGGTGACGGCCTGCGGAGCGCCAGTGGTGGCGGCGACCCGCCGCCGCAGCTCGCGCGCTAGCTGCGGGCCGCGCGGGCCGGCGAGCGCGACGACGACATCGCCGGCCGCGGCACGGCGTACGAGGTCGTCGAGCCCCTCGCCGTCACCGGCGTCGACCTCGAGCAGACGGCCGTGGCCGGCGTTGGCCGCCTCAGCGACCAGCTCGTGCACCTCGCCGTCGAGCTCGGCGGGCACGAAGACGGCGCCGCCGCCGGTGAGCGCCCGCAGAGAAGCTGCGGGCGCAAGACCGGCGGCGGCGCCGATATGCACGAGCGTGAGGCTCATCGCGGCGTCGCGTCGCCCTCTCGGGCGAATGCCGTTACTTCGACGGCGAAGCCGACGGAGCCGTTGAGGCCGCCGGGCTCGGCGACGCGGTCAGCGGCTTCGGGTCAAAGCCCGCCGCGTAGGCGATTCCGGCGTCCTTCTCGGCCTGCTTGAGCCAGTCTTCCCAGGCCGTGGACTGCTTCTGGAACTTGAGCTGCTGCTCGATCGTCGACTTGGCCTCGGCGAAGGTCTTGGTCGCGCCGGGGGACTTCTTGGTGACCTCGATCACGTGCCAGCCGAACTGCGACTTGACCGGCGCCGAGATGGTGCCCGCCTTGATGCTGAAGGCGACCTTCTCGAACTCCGGCACCATGCGGCCCTTGGGGAAGTTACCCAGGCTGCCACCGGTGTTCTTCGAGCCGGGGTCGGTGGAGTACTTCGCGGCGACCTTCTTCCAGTTCGCGGCACTGGGGTCGGCGGCGAGCAGCTTCTGCACCTTCTCGGCCTCGGCCTTTGACTTGACGAGGATGTGGCGCGCGTCGATCGACTCGGCGGTCACGAACTGGGCCTTGTTCTTGGGATCGTCGAAGTACGCCTTGACGTCGGCCTCGCTGACCTTGACGGAGTCGCTGACCTTCTGGCGCAGCTTGTCCTGCAGCATCTGCGCCTTGAGCTGCGCCTGGAGCTCGGTGATCGTGACGTTCTGCTGCTTGAGGAGCTTGTCGAGCTTCTTCTGGCCGCCGACCTGCTGGACGATCTGCTTCATGCGGTCCTGAAGCTCCTTGTCGCTGACCGAGACTTTCATCTCGGCGGCCTTCTCCGTGATGATCTCGTTCTGGACGAGGTAGTTGACGATGCTCGCCTTGAGCTGGTTGTACTGGGCCGTGCCCGCCTTGGGAAACGCCGGCGCGCCTTGTTGCGACTTGTACTGTGCCTCGGCCTGCTTCCAGATCTGGTCGAACTGCTCCTGAGTGACCACGCCGTTGCCGACCGCGGCGATGGCGCCGGCCGGGACCTTTTCGCCGCCGCAGGCGGCGAACACGAGCGTCGCTGCGAGCAGGCTGAGTACGACGACAGTCACGATGACTTTCTTCATAGACTCTCTCTCCCGGGGATCGAGGACGGGTCGTGAGACACACGAGCTGCGATTATAGCATCGAGCACGGCCTCGACCCACCTGAGCAGCGGCGGCTCGGCCGCCTCCCGATGGGCGCTCAGCGCGCGCTGCTGTTTGAAGTAGACGACGCGCGCGTCGGCGGCACGCAGGCGCTTCGCCGCGTCGTCGTCGAGGTCGAGGCCCTCGACGTGCAGGCGGCTGCCGCGGTAGGCGGCGGCGCTCGCGCCGAGCTCCGCCGCCTTGAGCCGGATCGCCTGGAGCGTCAGCAGGTTCTCCACCGGCTCGGGCGGCGCGCCGAAGCGGTCGGCGAGCTCGGCGCGCACGTCGCCGAGCTCGCCGAGCGTGCGTGCGCGCGCGATGCGCCGGGGGGCGTCGATCTTGCTGGCCTCGGAGGCGATGTACTCCGGCGGCACGTAGGCCGTGACGGGCAGGTCGACGCGCACCGGCGCCGTCAGCTCCGCCTGCTCGCCCTGCAGTTCGTGCACGGCCTCTTCGAGCATCTGCGCGTACATCTCGAAGCCGACGGCGGCGACGTGCCCGCTCTGCTCGTCGCCGAGCAGGTTGCCGGCGCCGCGGATCTCGAGGTCGGCCATGGCGATCTTGAAGCCGGCGCCGAGCTCGGTGTGGTCGCTCAGCGTGGTCAGGCGCGCCGCCGCCTCGCTGGTGAGCAGGTCCTCGCTGGGGTAGAGCAGGTACGCGTAGGCGTGCGCGTCACTGCGCCCGATGCGGCCGCGGATCTGGTAGAGCTGCGCCAGACCCAGCATGTCGGCGCGCTCGACGATCAGCGTGTTGGCAGTCGGGATGTCGATGCCGCTCTCGATGATCGAGGTCGTGACCAGGATGTCGGCCTCGCCGGCGAGAAATGCGAGCATGACCTTCTCGAGGGCGCGCTCGGCCATCTGCCCGTGGGCGACGAGGATGCGCGCGCCCGGCGCCAGCTCGCGCACGTGCTCCGCGGCCTGGTCGATGGTCTCGACGCGGTTGTGCAGGTAGAAGGCCTGACCCTCGCGCGCGAGCTCCTTCTCGATGGCGATGCGCACGAGGTCGTCGCGGTACTCGCCGATGTAGGTGCGGATCTCGTGGCGGCCGCGCGGCGGCGTCTCGATCACCGAGATGTCGCGGATACCGCTCAGGCTCATCTGTAGGGTGCGCGGGATCGGCGTCGCCGAGAGGCTCATCACGTCGACCTGCATCTTGAGGTGGCGCAGCAGCTCCTTCTGGCGCACGCCGAAGCGCTGCTCTTCGTCGACGACGACCAGACCAAGATCCTTGGGGCGCACGTCGGTACTGAGCAGGCGATGCGTCCCGATGAGCACGTCGAGCCGGCCGGCGCTGAACTCGGCGAGGATCTTGCGTTGCTCGGCCGCGGTGCGAAAGCGGGAGACCATGCCGACCTTGACGGGCAGGTCGGCGAAGCGCCCGGCAAAGGTCATCGCGTGCTGCTCGGCGAGAATGGTCGTCGGCACGAGCACCAGCGTCTGTTTGCCGGCCTCGGCTGCCTTGAAGGCGGCGCGCAGGGCCACCTCGGTCTTGCCGTAGCCGACGTCGCCGCAGATGAGGCGGTCCATGGGGTGCGCCGCCTCCATGTCGTTCTTGACCTCGTCGATGGCCTCGGCCTGGTCGTCCGTCTCCTCGAAGGGAAAGGCGTCCTCGAGCCGGGCCATGAGCTCGCCGTCGGGGGGAAAGGCGTAGCCGGGTATCGCCTGGCGCGAGGCGTAGAGCTGCAGCAGCTCCCCGGCCATCTCGACGACCGCCTTGCGCGCCCGCGTCTTGACCGTCTGCCAATGCGTGCCGCCGAGCTTGTCGAGCGACGGCGTCGCGCCCGAGGCGCCGATGTAGCGGCTGACCTTGCCGATCTGGTCGTGCGGCACGAAGACACGGTCGTCGCCGCGGAACTCGAGCAGGAGGTAGTCGCGGGTGACGTCGGCGACGGTGCGCGTCTCGATGCCGGCAAACCGGGCGATGCCGTGGTCCTCGTGCACCACATAGTCGCCGGGGCGCACGTCGAAGAAGGTGGTGAGGCGCGTGCCGGCGGCAAAACGTCGCTCCTTGGGCGCGGCGCGCAGCAGGGCGCGCTCGTTGACGACGGCGAGCTTGAGGTGCGCCGCGACAAAGCCTTCGCGCAGCGGCGCGGCGACGAAGTACAGCCCGGGGCCCGCTTCGCCGCCCCGGGCGAGCTGCTCGGCGGTGACCACCTCGGCCGAGATGTTGCGCAAGCGGTATGTGGCCCGCTCGGCCTCACCCTCGTGGCGAAAGACGATGAAGACGCGGTAGTCGTCGCGCACCAGGCGCAGCAGGTCACGCTCGGCGCCGCCGAGGTCGCGGGCCGCGAACTGGGGGCGCGAGGCGGCGAACTGGAGCGGCTGGTCGCGCTGCACGACGTCGACGTGCAGCGCGCGGGCGAGCAGGGCGCGGGCGTCGGCGAGCGGCACGTAGAGCCGCTCGCGCAGACCCGCGCCGGGCACCGCCGCACTCACCTCGGCGCTGAAGTCGGCCAGGGCGCGGTAGGCCTCGTCCGGGTTGTAAACGGCCAGGGAGAGGCCGGCCGCCGCGACCACCTCGGCGAAGGTCGTGAACCGGCCCGCCAGCGCCGCCAAGGCGCGCACGGCGGCGCGACGCTCGAGCTCCTCCGGAGACTCCTCACGCCCCTCCCGCTCCCAGTCGGCGACCGCCTGCCGGAGGCCGCTGACGTACTCGGGCTGGGACGTGTCGGCCTCGAACGCCGCGTACACGGTCACCCGCGGCAGCGTGCCAGTCGTGCGCTGCGAGTAGATCGAGAAGGTGCGCAGACTCTCGACCTCGTCGCCCCAGAACTCGATGCGCAGCGGGTCACCGAGGGCGGGGTACGCGTCGATCAGCCCACCGCGCACGGCGAACTCCCCGCGCCCACGCACCTGCTCGACACGGTCGTACCCGAGCTCGGCGAGGCGCGATACGGCGGTGTCGAAGGCGGTCTCTTCGCCGGGGACGAGCTCCAGGGGGCGCGGCTGCAGATCGAGGGGCAGAAAGCGCTCGAGCAACGCCACGGCCTCGGCCACGATCACGCCGCCGGCAGCGAGCGCCGCCAGCGCCTGCTGGCGCTCGCCGACGACGTGCGGCGCCGGCGCCACGTCGGCGCCGTAGAGCACGCCGCGGGCGGGCAGCACGGGCACCTCTCGGTCGAGGTAGAGCGAGAGGTCCGCGGCGAGCCGCGTCGCCGCCTCGCCGTCGGGGGCGACGACGACGCGGGCGCCGCCGTCGCGCAGGGCCGCGGCAAGAACGTACGGCGCGAAGAAGCTCGGTGCGTAGGCGGCCGCGCCACGGCGCAGCCGGGGCGCGGCGGCCGCGAACGTCTCGTCGTTCAGCAGGTAGTCGAGGAACACGTGGACCTCCTCCGGCAGCCCTCAGCGGGTGGCCCGAGTGCCCGCGCACGCACTCACGGACACGCCGAAGGCCCCGCGCGCCTGCGGCGGCGGGGCTGCACCGGCATTCTAGCGCAGGTGAGGGGCGCTCGCGCCGGGGGCGCCACGCACGACGAGCGTGGCGCGGGCGCTCGCGGTCTGCCGCCGGCCGGCGACGTCGAAGGCCCGGCCCCTGACGCCGTACGCGCCCGCCGGCCAATCCGCGGCGAAGCTCCACACGCCGCGCTCGCCGACGGCCACGGCGGGGATGCGGCGCTTCGCGAGCAGCGCGCCGTGGGCGTCACGAACGCTGATCACGACGATCGCGCTGGCGCTGGAGAACGCCGGGTCGCTGAGCGCCCAGCGGACCTTGGCGAACGCGGCCCGGCGCACCGCGCCTGCGGCAAGCGTGACCTTCGGAGGCTTCGTGTCGCCGGCGCCTTCGGCTGCGACGAACGCCTTGAGGCAGACGTTCGCTCGCGCAAGGCCGGCCCGCGCGGTGAGATCCTGCCAGGCGGTGCCGTCGGCGCTCACGTACGACTGGCCCGGCCGGGCCCGCGGAGCGATGAGCGCCGAGGGGCTCTCGACCGGGACGGGCTGCGCCCAGCCGGGCGTCGTGACGTGTACGGCGGCCACAAAGTCGTCGCCGGACCGGACGGCGGCCGGCTGCGCGAGCCGCACCGTGTGGTACCCGGCAACGGCGATGGTGCCCGAGGCGACGACCGGAGCCTTGACGACGCCGGCGACGGTGCCGGCGACACGGACCTCGTAGGCGACACCGGGCACCGGCGTGTAGAAGGCGACCGCTGCCACCGTGCCCGAGCCGACGCAGCTGAAGCGGCTCGCGAACCACGCCTGCTCGCCGCCGAGACCAAGCCAGTCGGAGCGCCCGAGGGCGTCGTACTGGTAGACGGCGTCGAAGTCGTCGCTCGCCGCGACGCCGCTGAACACGGCGAGCGCACGCCCGAAGCCGGCGTCGTAGTAGGAGAGCCAGAAGTACCCGCTTTCGCCGACTTCGGAGCCCCAGCTGTTCTTGATCAACAAGGCGCCGTCGCCGGGCGGGCGTATCGCGAAACGCGAGGCCGGGTAGGCGTCGTCCCAGCCGACGCAGCACACGTGGTGGTCGAGCTCGTCGCGGGTGGCGTAGTACGAATTCGTCTCACCGTTCCAGAAGTGGTCCTGGGCGTTGGTGTCAAAGTCGATCGCCGCGTCCACGGCGCCGTAGGCGGTGACCGCCCACTTGACGGCGGCGTTGTCGAGCGGCCCCGAGCGTTGCGGCAGAAAGAGGATGTCCTGGACGTGGCGCACGGCACGCAGATAGTCGGGCGAACGACCGGGGGCCGGATACGGGTCGTCCTGCTCCAGCACCGGACCCTCCCAGCGCGCAAAGTACGCCGCCGAGAGCTCGCTGGGCGCCCAGCCCTGGTAGTCGAGCCGCGAGCTCATGTGGTTGGCGAGATTGTTCTCCGAGAGGTCCAGAGCCGGGCGCTCGGACCTCAGCAAGTTGGACTCCAGCGACCCCATGGCGGCCATGACCCAGCAGGTGCCGAAGCTCTGCTGCGAGCGCACCGCCGTGACCCGGCCCTCGGCACGGAGGTCGTAGGAGGCCGGGAAGGGGCCGGCCAGCTCCCACGGCGTAGCCGTGGCGCGGCCGGCGGCCGGCAGGCTGCCCGAGAGGGCGGCGCACGACGCCAGCGCGACGGCGACCAGCAGCGTCGCGCGCAGGCGGAATCTCACGGCGTCCCTCGCTTGGCGTTCGACAGGCTCATGTACTCGTTTATCGTCGCGCCTCGCCGCGAAGTCAAGCAGAGGCGCCCCGAGCAGGCTTTCGAACCGCGGCGCGGCATCGTAGGATGACGGTCGAGATGGGAGGCAACCACACCGCACACCTGCTCCCGGCGCGGGCCGGCGCCCGGAGCTTCAGGCTCCGGCTCGCGCTCTTCGCGCTCGCTGTGCTCGTCGCGGCGGCGGGTGCTTGCCTGCGGCCCGCCCCCGCCGCCGCCGGTCTCAGCGACACCATCAGCGCGGCGCTGCTGAAGAGCGGCGTCGCCAGCTCTGGCGTGGGCGTTTATGTATGGGACCTCGACGCGGCCCGGATCGTCTACTCCAGGAACGCCTCCACGGAGCTCGCTCCGGCCTCGAACATGAAGCTCGTGACGAGCGCCGCCGCGCTCCG
>JBBQFA010000035.1:0-13139 GCA_038321515.1 Thermoleophilia bacterium
GTCGGTCACAAGAAACTGGTCATCCCGGGCCATGTGGCCGGGCTCTCGGGCGAGGTCGAGGAAGAACTGCCCGAGTGGAAGATCATGGTCGGCCCGCGTGACGCCGTCGACATCCCCAACTACATCAAGAACGTCTGGGGCGCATGACCGACACTCCCACCACGAAGCCGCGGACGGCGATGGCGACCATCACGTTCACGCCGTCCGGGGAGACGATAGAGGCGCCGCACGGCACCAGCCTGCTCGACGCGGCGATCTTCTGCGAGCTGGACGTCCCAGCCCCGTGTGCCGGGCAGGGACGGTGCGGCCCCAGCCGCGAGCGCGTGACGAGCGGCGAGGTCGAGCGACGCAGCAACGCCGGCCTGGCCACCGCCGAGATCCTGGACGGCTGGGCGGTGGCCTGCCAGACCTACGTCGGCGGCTCCTGCGAGGTCGAGGTGCCGGAGCGGCAGCGCGAGACGGTGCGGCCGCACGGCCACGCCGTCGCCGAGCCCGAGTCCCTGCCGATCACCTGCGACTGGCGGCAGAACCCGGCCGTGCGCACGTTCGAGCTCGACATCGAGCCGCCCTCACTCGCCGACAACACCAGTGACGTCGATCGCCTGCGGCGGGCCCTGGCCCAGCAGCACGGCATCAAGACTGTCCGTGTCGAGCTGCCGATGCTTCGTCGCCTCGGCAAGGATCTGCGCATGGCCAACTGGAAGGTCAGCGTGACGCTCGAGATGCGCGACTGGGTCTACGGCACCTACATGCCTCCGCGCCTGATCCGCCTCTACCCGGGCGCCTTCAAGCACGCCAGCATGGGCGTCGCCGTCGACCTCGGCACGACGTCGGTGGTGGCGTACCTGCTGGACTTCGCGACTGGGCGCGTCATCGACACGGCGAGCGCCTACAACAAGCAGATCGCCTGCGGCGACGACGTGATCAGCCGCATCATCTACGCGAAGCGCAAGCGCGGTCTGGAGCGGCTGAGGAACCTCGCCGTGGAGACGATCAACGACCTCCTCCGGGAGCTGCAACAGCGAAACGGCATCGAGCTCTACGAGATCCACGAGGTCGCCGTAGCCGGCAACACGACGATGGCGCACCTGCTGCTCGGCCTCGACCCCAGGTTTCTGCGCGAGGAGCCGTACATCCCCACCCTGTCGGCGGCGCCGAAGCTCGTCGCCGGGGAGCTGGGCCTCGACGCCAACATGCTCGCCCGTGTGCACGTGCTGCCCTCGGTCGGGAGCTACGTCGGCGGCGACATCACCGCCGGCGTCATCTCGTCGGGGATGTACGCGACCGAGAAGCTCACGCTGTTCATCGACATCGGCACCAACGGCGAGATGGTGTTGGGGACCAAGGACTGGCTGCTCGCCTGTGCCTGCTCCGCCGGACCCGCCTTCGAGGGCGGCGGCGTGGGGGATGGCATGCGCGCCGCGCAGGGCGCGATCGAGGACGTGTACATCTCCGACGAGACCTGGGACCCCGCGTTCCGCACCGTCGACGATGCACCGGCCGTCGGAATCTGCGGCAGCGGCCTCATCGACCTCCTCGGAGAGCTGTTCGTCACAGGACTCCTCGACAAGTCGGGGCACTTCGACCTTGAGGCGCCGACCGCTCGCGTCCGCGTGACGCGCGGGGTGCCCGAATACGTGGTCTGCCGGGCCGGCGAGGGCGGCGCCGAGAAGGACATCGTCCTCACCGAGTCGGACATCACCGGTCTGCTGCGTGCCAAGGCGGCGATCTACGCGGGCTTCGAGGTGCTCTGCCACAGCGTCGGCGTCGATCTCGCCGACGTGGAGCAGATCTTCGTCGGCGGCGCCTTTGGCCAGTACCTCAACGTCGAGAAGGCGATCCGTATCGGCCTGCTGCCGGACCAGCCGGTCGAGCGCTTTCACTTTCTCGGCAACACCAGCGCCCAGGGAGCCTGTGCGGCTCTCCTCTGCGTGAACATCCGCCATGAGGTCCTCGACGTGGCGAGCAAGATGACCTACCTCGAACTGAGCGCCGACAACAGCTTCATGGACGAGTACATGTCGGCGCTCTTCTTGCCGCACACCGACCTCGCCGACTTCCCCAGTGTGCGCGACGCGCTGGCGAAGCGCGGCAGCGGGAGCGGGAACGGCGCCGGTAGCGGCGCCGGGCAGGCGACCTCAAAGAACGGAGGCTGACCGCATGACCATGACGATCGCCGTCGCCGGCAAGGGCGGCACCGGCAAGACGACGCTGGCGGGCCTGCTGATCCGCCGTCTGGCGGAGTCTCAGGCAGGCCCTATCCTCGCCATCGACGCCGACCCGGCGAGCAACCTCAACACCGTTCTCGACCTGCCGCTCGAGAAGACCGTCGGCGACGTGCGCGAGGAGACCAGCGAGAAGGCGCGTGCCAACCTGCTCGAGGCCGGCATCGCCAAGCGCGACCTGCTCGACTACGAGATCAACTCGAGCATCGTGGAGGGGGTCGACGTGGACCTCATCGCCATGGGCCGCCCCGAGGGCCCCGGCTGCTACTGCGCCGCCAACAACATGCTGCGCGCGATCATCGACGCGATCGCCGACAGCTACCCATGGGTGGTGATCGACAACGAGGCCGGCCTCGAGCACCTCTCGCGGCGCACGACGCGCGACGTGGACGTGCTCTTCATCGTCAGCGACGCGACGGTGCGCGGCATCACGACCGCAGGTCGCGTCGCCGCGCTGCTCGGTGAGCTGCAGACCAAAGTCGGCCGGCACTACCTGATCGTGAACCGGGCCGGCGACGGGCTCTCGCCGCAACTCGAGGCGGCGATCGCCGAGCACGGCCTCGAGCTGTTGGCCGTGCTGCCCGACGACCCGCTCGTGGCCGAGTACGACGCCGCCGGCGTGCCGCTGGTGAAGCTGCCGGCGGACAGCGCCCTGAGTGCCGCGCTCGACCCGATCGTCCAGATCATGCTCGCTCAACCTGAGGGTAAGGAGGCCGCCGGTGCTCATCATCGGTGAGAACATCCACATCATCGCGCCGCCGGTGAAAGCGGCCATCGAGGCCCGTGACGCGAAGACGATCCAGGCGATGGCCGTGGCCCAGGTGGAGGCCGGCGCCGGTATCGTCGACCTCAACATCGGCCCGCAGAAGAAGCACGGGCACGAGGTCATGCCGTGGATCGTCGAGGCGGTGCAGGCGGTCACCGACGCGCCGCTCTCGCTCGACACGACGAACCTCGCGGCGATGGAGGCGGGCCTCAAGGTCTGCAAGCAGCCCGCCATGCTCAACTCCGCGTCCGCCGACCCCGCTCGCCTGGACAGCGTCATGCAGCTGGCGGCGAAGTACGGTGCCAGGGTCATCGCCCTGACGATGGGCGTCGACGGCATCCCGACGACCGCCGACGGCCGCGCCGGCATCGCCATGGAGGCGTTGCTGCCGGCGGCCGAGGCCGCCGGCCTGCCGGTCGAGGACGTCTTTCTCGACCCGCTGGTGCTCGCCGTGAACTGCAACCAGGACGTCGCGCTCGAGACGGTAGAGGCCGTACGCATGTTCAAGATGATGGCCGACCCGCCGCCGACCACGGTGATCGGCCTGTCCAACATCTCCAACGGCGCGTTGCCAGACGTACGCCCGCTGATCAACCGCGTGATGATGGTGATGGTCATGGGCGCGGGCCTGGACAGCGCCATCGCCGACCCGCTCGACAGCGTGCAGAACGAGTGGATCCGCATCGCCGAGCAGCGCGACGAGAGTACCCCGCTGGGCAAGCTCGTCGTGGCGCTGTACGACGCGGTCGCGGCCATGGACAAGCTCGACCCGGCGCTGGTCGACATGGCCGACGAGGAGCAGCTCGCCCTCTGGAAGACCTACCGCATGCTGTCCAACGAGACGCTGTACGCGGACTCGTACCTCAAGCTCTGAGCGAGTCCGGCGCGCGCTCGCCGGCTGACGAAACGACGGCCCGGGTGGGCGCTTGCGCGCCGGCCCGGGCCGTCGTCGATCCGTCGCCCTGCGTCTCAGCCGTCACCGAGGGCGTTTCGCCCCACCGAGCACTTGTCGGCGGCGGCGCACCAGGCGGCGCAGCCGACGTCCTGCTTCGGGTTGGGGGTACACGCGCCGCATGCCTTGCAGAAGCGGCGCGCGTCGTCCTTGAAGAACTCGATGGGCTTTCCGCAGCCGACGCACGGTACCTCGAAGATGTCGTCCGGCGTCCAGTTGCTCGTGTCCTGCCCTGGGCAGCCTGCCATGCCCATCACCGTCCTCGCCGCTGGGCCGGGGCGCCTGCGCCGCCGGCCCGACTCGTTCGCCTTGTGACTGAGGATACCCGGCGCGGGCGAAAGCCGCCCATGACCTTCGTCAAGCGACGCGCCGCCGCCCGCTGTTCTACTCGTCGAACGCCCCCCAGCCCATGGCCGATGCGGTGACCCCCCAGTCGAAGTCGTCCCACTCGGTGGCCGTGTGCGTCATGCTCGCGGTGAGTGGCTCGCCGAGCGACTCGAGGTGCGCCTTGCTCGGGTGCATGACGAACGGCTCGGCCTTGTGGCGGCTGCTCGCCTTGTCCCACTGGGCTTCGGGGATCTCGTCGCACTTGCGCAGCAGCAGGTCCCACTCGAAGTCGACCCATGCCTGCAACTGTTCGAGCAGGTGCTCGTTGCCGGGCAGCGCCAGGTGGGCGAAGCGGCCCTGGCGCTCCAGCCACTTGCCGAGCGGCTGCTTGTGCCGCGGCCGGTAGGTCAGGCGGTATCTGCCCTCGTTCACCTCGAAGAGCGGCCAGTAGCAGGTGTCCGTCGCCAGCCGCGAGAGCTCGATGCCTTCGTCGTTCTCGGTGCGCCAGCCGCGCGGGCAGGCCGAGAGCACGTTGAGAAACGTCGGGCCCTCGGTGGCCAGCGCCTTGGACGCCTTGTGGATGAGGTCTTGCGGGTCGTGCGGCGACGACTGCGCCACGTAGGGCAGGCGGTGCGCCACCATGATCTCGGTGAGGTTCTTGCTGTGGCCGACCTTGCCGGGCTGGTCCGGGCCGACGGGGCTTGTCGTCGTCCAGGCGGCGTGCGGTGTGGCGCTCGAGCGCTGGAACCCGGTGTTCATGTAGCCGCCGTTGTCGTAGCAGACGTAGAGCATGTCGTGGCCGCGCTCCATGGCGCCGGAGAGGGACTGCAGGCCGATGTCGTAGGTGCCGCCGTCGCCGCCGAAGGCGATGAACTTGACCCGGTCGTGTAGCTTGCCGCGCTTGCGCAGCGCGCGGTACGCGGTCTCGACGCCGGAGAGGGTCGCGGCGGCGTTCTCGAAGTTGGTGTGGATGTAGCTGCCCTTCCAGGCCGTGTACGGGTAGCGGGTCGTCGACACCTCGAGGCAGCCGGTGGCGCCGGAGACGACGTGGTGGCTCTCGACCTGGGAGAGGACCTGGTTCACGACGATGGAGGCGCCGCAGCCGCTGCAGAGGCCGTGCCCGCTGGAGAGCTGCGACGGCTTCAAAGCCAGGTCCTGGACGCTGAGGCGATGCTCTGCGTACAGCGGCGTGGGCACGAGCGCGTCGAACTTGCACGCCTCGACGCAGTGGTTGCAGGTCATGCAACGGCGCTCGTCGATGGTGATCGTGCCGGCGAAGTGGCGGTCCTTGCCCCTGCCGTGCGAGCGCGACGGGTCGCGGCGCACGTCGATGCACTCGACGGGGCACACCTTCTGGCAGGCGCCGCAGAAGGTGCATGCGTGGCCGCCGCCCGGCTTGGGAGCGAGGTCGAAGAGGCCGGTCCCGGAGATCTTGTGGACGAGGTCGCGTACGGCGAAGCTGTTCTCGGATATGGGGTGGCCATACGTGATGCCCGGAGTGTCGTCGGCATGCGTGGGGGCGATCTTCCTCGCGCTCATGTCGTCCTCGCCTCGGTCGTGGCCTGCGGGGTATGGAGCAAACACACCCGCTACACAGGGAAAGGCGCGAAGATAGCACGAGCGCGACCACGCGACAAGTGCCGTATGCGCTGACCATGCAGCGGGCCACCCGATCTGAGGGCGTCAGCCGTGCCGACGGCTCCGTTCGGCTAGACTCGCCGTGTGACTGACGAGAATGACATGCGTCGGCCGGCCGCAGGTGAGCCGCCAACGCCGGCGCCGGCGGCGCCGGCGCAGACGACGTCGGTACGCCGCGACGCTGCCCGGGCGGCGCTGCTGGTCGTCATCCTGACGGTGTCGATCCAGACCGGCTCGGCCCTGGCCGTGCGCGTCATCGAGTCGGTCGGTGTGATCGAGGCGCTCTGGCTGCGCACCGCCTTCGCGGCCCTTATCCTTGTGCTGGTGCGGCCGCGCGCGCTGCGCCTGCCGGCGCGCGGCCACCGGCTGCCGCTCGCCGCGCTTTCCGTGGCCCTCCTCGCCATGAACCTCAGCTTCTACGCGGCCATCAGCCGCGCTCCGGTCGGGATCGTCGTGGCGATCGAGTTCGTCGGGCCTCTGGCGGTCGCGATCCTCGGCACCCGGCACCGGATCGATTGGCTCTGGATCGTACTGGCCGGCGCGGGCGTGGTCGTGCTCGCCGGCCCTTCTGGGGCGGCGAGCGGATGGGGCCTTGTGTTCGCCTTGACCGCCGGCGCATCCTGGGGGGCCTACCTGCTGCTCGCCAAGCGCGCTGTCACGGGCCTGGACCCGTTCTCGGTCGTCACGCTCATGCTGGTCGGGGCCACCGCGCTGGTCACCCCGCTCCTCTTTGTGGGCGGGGTGCGCATCGCCGGCCACTGGGAGGCGATCGGCTTGGGTATCGCCATCGCAGTCGTCTCGTCCGCCTTCCCCTACCTTCTCGAGCTGGTCGCGCTGCGCCGCGTGCGCGCGGCCACCTACGGCGTTCTGCTGAGCATCGAGCCCGCGGTCGCGGCGCTGGCCGCGCTCGTCGTGCTCGGCCAGCGCATCTCGCCGCTCGAGGCGGCGGCGATGGCCGCGGTCATGGCGGCGGCCGCCGGAGCGAGCTGGACCAGCGGCGGCATCGCCGAGCAGGGAGTCGACCTGCCGGCTCCCTGAACGGGCCCCGACGGTCTGACGCGCGATCTCGCGGGTAGACTTTTGCCACCGACCCTACGAAAGGAGCCAGTATGGCCAGCCTCAGGGGCAGCAAGACCGAGGAGAACCTCCTCAAGGCGTTCGCCGGCGAGAGTCAGGCACGCAACCGCTACACGTTCTTCGCCAAGATCGCGCAGAAGGAGGGCTTCGAGCAGATCGGCGCCATCTTCCTCGAGACGGCCGAGAACGAGGGCCAGCACGCCAAGCAGTTCTTCAAGCATCTCGAGGGCGGCCTCGTCGAGATCACCGCGACGTACCCGGCCGGCAAGCTCGGTGGCGCCACTGTCGAGAACCTGGCCGCCGCCGCCGACGGCGAGAACGAGGAGTGGACGGACCTCTATCCGGCCTTCGCCGACATGGCCGAGTCCGAGGGCTTCAAGGACGTCGCCAACACGTTCCGCCAGATCGCCAAGGTCGAGGAGAAGCACGAGGCGCGCTACCGCAAGCTCGTCGCCAACATCGAGGCGGGCCAGGTGTTCGAGAAGCCCGAAAAGGTCTACTGGATCTGCCGCAAGTGCGGGTTCATCCACGAGGGCACGAAGGCGCTCAAGGTCTGCCCGGCCTGCCAGCATCCGCAGGCCTACCAGGAAGTGTACGCCGGCAACTACTGAGACGGCGTAGGGACGGCGGCCTCAGCAGCGTCCGTCGCCCGCACACTGCGGAACAGGAACGACGGGGGGGGGTGGCCCTCAGCGGCCGCCCGCCCCGTCGCTGCTTGCGGGCGCCGCGCCGCCAGTATCCGGCGCGCGGCGGCTCCTACTCCAGGACGACGAAGGCGTCCGCCGTCAGCTCGTATTCTTCGTCTTCGTTCAGATCGTGCACGCGGATCCGCTCCAGCTCGCCTTCGCCGAGCAGCTCGAGCGGCTGCGCCTCGGCCAGGATCTTGACGTCGCTGAGACGCAGGGCCGAGCGCACCGGCGGGCTCACGCTCGGCTCTTTGCCGGTCGTCATGAGCACGACACGGCTCGTGTGGTCGGTGAGGTCCACCGCGAGCTGCGCGGCGCGGTCGCCGGTGTCGAGCACCACGACGCGCGCGTCGGCCAGCTCGGCCTGGTCGGTGACGGCCGTGAAGACGCCCTTGCCCCTGTAGGCGTCAAGGTTGGCGATCTCGACCTCGGCCACCGCCGCCGGGATCGGGTGGCAGGCGGTGCCGCCCGGCGTCTTCTTGGCGTCCTCCGGGCCGACGCCCTCGCGCCAGTTCTTGATCGCCTCGTGCAGCGCGTCGGCGGCGAGGTTGCTGCAGTGCATCTTGATCGGCGGCAGGCCCTCCAGGGCGTCGGCGACGTCGCCGCGGCTCACCTTGAGCGCCTCGTCGAGCGTCATGCCCTGGACGAGCTCGGTGATCATGCTCGAGGTGGCTACCGCGGAGCCACAGCCGAACGTCTGGAACTTGATGTCGTTGATGTGGTCGTCCACGACCTCGATGTAGATGTCCATCATGTCGCCGCAGACGGGGTTGCCCACGCGGCCGACGGCGACGTTCGGCCCTTCCAGCGTGCCCACGTTGCGCGGGTTGCGAAAGTGCTCGAGGGTCTTCTCCGTGTACTGCGTCGATTTCATGAGAGATGCCTTTCGGGATCAGGTGGCCGCGGTCGTCACGAGGCCGCGGGAGCGTGCGTCTTGTAGAGGGGGGAGAGCGCCCGCAGGCGGGCGATCACGCCGGGGAGGACGGTCATGATGTGGTCCACGTCCTCCATCGAGCTCCAGCGCCCGAAGGTGAACTCGAGTGAGCCGTGCGCCTCCTCGTGCAGCAGGCCGCACGAGATGAGCGTGTGCGACGGCTCCAGCGTCTTGGAACTGCAGGCCGAGCCGGTCGACGCGGCGACGCCCTGGTCGCGGAGCGACAGGATCATCGCCTCTCCCTCGACCGCGTCGAAGCGGAAGTGGGCGTTGTTCGGCACCCGCTGCTCGGGGTGGCCGTTCAGGTGCGAGCCGGTGATCTCAGCGAGCACGCGTTCTACGAGGCGGTCGCGGATCGCCTGGATGCGCGGCACCTCGGAGCCCATCTCGGCGCCGAGGATGTCGGCCGCCGCAGCCATGCCGGCGATGCTCGCGAGGTCTTCGCTACCGGAGCGCAGGCCGCGCTCCTGGCCGCCGCCGAGCAGCACTGGAGCTACCTGCACGCCCTGGCGCACGTACAGCGCGCCCAGCCCACGCGGTCCGTAGAGGTCGTTGGACGACAGGCTCAGCAGGCTCACCGGTACGGCACTCGTGTCGATCGGCAGCAGGCCCTCGGCGGCGACGGCGTCGCTGTGAAGCGCGATGCCGGTGCCGGCGAGCATCTCGGCGATCTCGGCGATCGGTTGCACGGTGCCGATCTCGCTGCTCGCCCACTGCAACGAGACGAGGATCGTCTCGTCGGTGATGCGGGCGCGCAGCTTCTTCGCCGACACGCGCCCGTACAGGTCGATCGGCACGCGAGTGACGCGAAAGCCGTTCTTCTCGAGATACTTGGCGATGTTCAGGATGCTGATGTGCTCGGCCTCGCTGATGATCACGTGGTCGCCCTTGCGCTTGTTGCGCAGCGCGTAGCCGACGATGCCCAGGTTGCTGGCCTCGGTGGCTCCGCCGGTGAAGACGATCTCACGCGGCTCGGCGCCGAAGAACGCGGCGACTCTGCCGCGCGCCTCCTCGAGAGCCGCCGTGGCGACGTCGCCCACGGCGTGCAGCGAGGCGGCGTTGCCGAACTGCTCCGTGAGGTACGGCAGCATCGCCGCGACCACGCGCGGGTCGACGGGCTTGGCGCTCTGGTAGTCGGCGTAGACGATCCCGGCGCGGGCCAGCGCCTCGCCGGGGTCGGTCAGGGTGAGCGCACGAGGCGCGCCGGTCACGGCCGTGTCAATGCTCGCGGTCGTCATCGTCGCGACCTCAGAACCACATCGTCGCGTCGGCGTCGAGGGCCAGGTCGTTCAGCGTCGCGGCTCCGACGATCTTGACGCCGTCGATCAGCTCCACGCTCTCCCAGCCGAGCATCTGCTTGGAGGCCTCGCACACGTAGACGGTGATGCCCATGTCGATGGTCTTCTTGAGCATCTCGGCGACGCTCGGGAAGCTGCCCATCTGCATCTTCTCGGCCTCGCCGGGCTTGAGCACGGTCAGGCCCATGCCCAGGTAGTAGACGGCGGGCTCCAGGCCCATCGCCTTGGCGCTCTGGGCGAGCACGAGCGGGGAGTACTGGCGCTCGGGGGAGTTGCTCGTCTGCACGTAAAGGATGTTCTTCTCGTCGGCCATGATGGTCCTTTCGTTCTACTTGAGTCGGCGCAGCAGTATGCGGAGCTCTACGCCGTCGTTCTCGAGCGCGACGACCTCGTGGCCGGCGCGCTTGGCAAAACGCTTCAGGTCTTCTTCGGCCGCTGGGTCGTCGGCGATGACCTCGAGCACCTCGCCGACCTCGATCGCGTCGATGTTCTCGCGCGTCTGGAACAGCGGCTCGGGGCAGTACAGCCCGATGCAGTCGAGTGTGCGCGCGGGCTTCGGTTCGTCGGCCATGCGTGGTCTCCCTTCCGGTGTGAGGAGGCCGTACTTCTCCCCCCAGCGCTGTCTATACCCAACCACGGCGGTAGGTATTCACGAAGGCGGCCTTGCAGGCCACAGGATGGGACTTTTCTGCTGCCGCGTGCCTCGACGCCACCGGCGTTCGGAGGATGGCGTGAGCGCATGACGCGAATGGCAGCGACAGTTCGGGTCGAGGGCGGGAGGATGCTGTTCGACGGGGTCGACGTGGCCGGACTTGCCGAGCGAGTCGCCACGCCGTTCTTTCTCTACTCGCAGCGGCAGGTCGCCGCCGAGTCTGACCATCTGGAGCTTGCAGGCCTGCATCTGCACATCG
Source organism: Thermoleophilia bacterium (assembly GCA_038321515.1). Taxonomy (GTDB): domain Bacteria; phylum Actinomycetota; class Thermoleophilia; order UBA2241; family UBA2241; genus CAIXSE01. The sequence goes on from JBBQFA010000035.1 coordinate 10,815, forward strand.
GCTCGCAGATCGCCGGCCTCGCGCCCTACGCGCAGGCCGTCGGCGCGGCCCTCGACCTGATCGACGAGGTCGAGGCCGAGCTCGGCGTGACCCTGCCGTGCCTCGACGTCTACGGAGGCGACGATGATACAGACCATGGCCGCCTGCCCGACGCGACGACCTTGGGCGACCTGCTCGCCTTCTACGACGCCGGGCGCCTACACGCTCGAACTGATGACGCCGTACAACGCGCGCTCGCGACTGTCAGTCGCCACCCGCCGGCTCGAACGTGAACCAGAAGGTGGCGCCTTTCTCGGGTGCGGCCTCGGCCCACACGGCGCCGCCGTGCCGGTTGACGATGCGCTGCACCGTGGCCAGGCCGATGCCGGTGCCCTCGAACTGCTCGGGCGAGTGCAGGCGCTGGAAAGCGCCGAAGAGCTTGTCGGCGTAGCGCATGTCGAACCCGGCGCCGTCGTCGCGCACGAAAAACGCGTCGGAGCCGCTCTGGTTCGCGGCGCCGACCTCGATGCGGGCGGCCTCGTGGCGGGAGGTGAACTTCCAAGCATTGCCGAGGAGGTTCTCGAGCACGATGCGTGCGAGCTGCCGGTCGACGCTCGCCGTGAGGCTCGGGGCGATCTTGATCTCGACCGCGCGCTGCTCGTCCTGCTCCGCCAGCTCCTCGGCGACGGCCGCCGCCATCTCGCTGAGGTCGACCATCTCGCGGCGTAGGCCCTCGCGGTTGAGGCGCGAGAGCAGCAGCAGGCCGTCCATGAGTTCCGCCATGTGGTGGGCCGCGCTGCGGATTCGCTGCAGGTGGCCGCGGCCTTCGTCGTCCAGCCTCTCGCCGTAGTCCTCTATGACGATCTGGCTGAAGCCGTCGAGCGCCCGCAGCGGTGCCCGCAGATCGTGGGAGATGGAGTAGGAGAACGACTCGAGCTCGCTGTTGGCCGCCTCCAGTTCGGCGGTCCGCTCCAGGACGCGTCGTTCCAGGTCGGTGTTGAGCCGTCGGATCTCGCCTTCGGCGGCCTTGTGCTCGGAGATGAAGCGCGCCTGCTGGACGTTCTGATACGCGGTCGTGGAGAGCTGGGAGGCGAGTGAGTAGAGGGCGTCGGCGACCCGCGCGAAATGCGTGTGGGACATGGCGGGGACTTCACGGAACGCCTCGAGGAACTCCTGCTCGTCCACTCCGAGCTCCCGGGCGTACTCGGCCATCTTCTCCTCGGTCTGCGTCTCGTCGCGTACCTGGCCGATCAGCCAGTTGGCGATGCGCCGGCTGCCCACGTCGATCCCGGCGCCGGCGTCCCACAGGCCTCCGCTGAGGCACGTCTGTATGATCGGGCCATCGGCGCGGAGCCGGCCGAGCGCGGCGTCGGATCTGAAGCAGTTGGCACGACCCTTGTCGGTCCCACGGATGACGTCCCTGCAGAGCCGGCAGAAGTTGCTGGGGGTCGTGATCGGCGTCCCGTCAACGTGCGTGATGACGGAGGCGACCCCGGTGGCGTCGGCGAAGTCGTCCTGGAGCCGCTGGATGTCGCTCACGTCGAACAGGTCGTCGAAGGCGATCTCGCCCGTGTCCTCGAGTGGCCGCGTCAGCGCGATGATGCGCTTCTCGAGCGCTCGCTCCGCGAGCGTTTGATCCGTGACGTCACGGACGTACCCACCGACCCCGACCCGGTCGTCGCTCAGCCTCACCGGGAACTTGCGCGTCTCGTAGATCCGCTCGCCGACATCCTCGTGAGAGATGGCGACGCAGCCTCGCTGCAGCGCTTCCAGATCGCTGCGCCGGCAGCTCTCCGCGCCCTCCGCCGACATGAGCTCCGCGTCCGTGCGGCCGACGATGTCGGCGATCGCACGCCCAAAGTATGCGGCATTGGCCGCGTTGACCATGACGTAGCGCATCTCCTCATCCTTCAGGAACGCCATGTCGTCGGTCGCATCGATGAACGTCTCATACTGCTGCCGGCTTTGTTCCAGCGCCTCTTCCGCCAGCGTGCGCTCGGTGATGTCGCGGATGGCGGCCACGTGCACCGGCCGCTCGCGGTGGATGAAGAAGCGCCCCGTGATCTCCACGGGGAAGGCGGTGCCGTCCTTCTTACGATGGATGCGGCATGGGATGGCGATCACCCGATGCGCGACGACCGGCGTTCCATGGGTCACAGCCCGGGTCAGCTCGGGCTCCGCCGAGAGATCCTGGTTGGTGAGGGCCAGCAACTCCTCCTCCGAGTAGCCGTACAGGGCTGAGGCCGCACTGTTGGCTTCGAGGATGCGGCCCGTCTCGTTGTCGATGAGGAACACCGCGTCGGACTCGGCCTCGAACAGCTGTCTGTACCGCTCCTCACTCTCTCG
>JBBQFA010000036.1:0-13137 GCA_038321515.1 Thermoleophilia bacterium
CGCGGCACGGTCGCGGCAGCTCGTCCAGTGGTCCGACCTCTCGCGTAACGGCGTGAGCCGAGCCTCTCGTGGTAGATTTGCCTAAGTTTCCCGCGGGGGCTGCCGATACCCTCCCTGCGGGACACGGCAGCATGGCGACACACGACACGACAGACAGGCTCTTGACGGTGACGGCGGCGGCGCGCGAGCTGGGCGTGAGCGCCGCCACGATCCGGCGCGCCTGCGACGCGGGCGTGCTCCCGTGTCACCGGAGTCCGGGTGGACATCGTCGCATCGAGACCGCGGCGCTGGAGGCGATATCGCGGGCGGACCTGACCCATGAGGGTCGCGCCCGCCGCGCCGAAGACGACGACGAAGAGCGGGCGATCCGCGACGTGGAGAAGATCGTCGCGGCGCACAACGACCTCCGCGGCTTGTCACTCGAGATCGCCGGCCGGCTGAACGAAGTGACGGGAGCCGTCGACTGCGACATCTTTTTGCGCGTCGACGAGGGCGACGCGGACACGTATCGGTGTTTCGTGAGCCTGGAGCGCGACGGCGAGGACGAGAGCGTCCGTGGCTACGCGCTGCGTCCCGACCTGTACGCCAGCACGCGGCAGGTACTGGAGCAGCACGCGCCTCTGCTTATCGGTGACGTTGGCGATCTCGATCGCGGCGACTCCGACCGCGCCGTGCTCACGGAGTACGGCTTCGTCTCGTCGCTGAGCGTCCCGCTCTTGGTGGATGACCGACTCGTCGGCGTGATCGATCTGTACGCGGACGAGCCGGAAGCCTTTGGCCGCTGGCTCACCTACGTCGTCGCCGCGGCGCGAGCCGCGGCCGGGCCGATCGAGAAGGCGCTCCTCTTTCACGAGCTCGAGCGCCGCAATCGCGTCCTCTCGGAGCTTCTCGACCTGGCGGGGATGCTGTCTCGTACATACGACGTCGACGCACTGCTGCGCACCGTTGCCACCCGCCTGTTGCGGGCTGTCGAGGCGACGCACTGCGACATCTATCGCCGGGAGGGCGATGGATTCCGCTGCGTCGTCAGCGCCGACCGCGAGGGGTTCCTTGCCTCCTACGAGGGGCACGTTCTCGATCTGGGTCGCAATCCGACCAGCGCGGCGGCCCTGCGTGACGGCCGGCCTCTCGTGATCACCGACGTCGAGGGATCCGTTCTCGGGCCGGCGGAGCAGGCGGTCCTGATCGAGCAGGGCCTGGCCAGTGAGTTGTGCATCCCGCTGGTCGTCGGCGGTGAGCCGATCGGGATGGTCGACCTCTTCGACACACGGCCCCGAGACTGGCAGGACTGCGCCGACTTTGCCGCCGGAGTCGGCCAGCTCATCGCCGGCGGGCTCGAGAACGCTCGGCTGCTCGGCCACCTGGAGCAGCGCAACCGGGAGCTCGACACGCTCGTCGAGGGCGGCCTCGAGTTTGGCGCGACGCTCGACATGGAGCGCGTCCTGCTCTCTATCGCCCGCCGGATGCGTGACGCGACCGGCGCCTGCGCCGTCGACATCCACACGTTGCAGCGTGGCGTGCTCAAGGTCGTGGCTTCGGTAGACGCCGGTGGATGCCCGGCTCCGAAGATACTGGGACTCGAGTACCTCGTCGACGACCTGCCTCTGTCCGACGAGGCTCTGAGCCGCGCACCGGTGCTGGTCGAGGATATCCTCAGCGACGCGCGGGCTTCAGAGGAGGAGCGCCGCAACTGGGCGACGTACGGATTGCGCTCCGCGATCATCGTTCCACTGATCAACGCGGGCGAGCCTGTCGGGGTCGCACACCTGTTCGACCGCGAGCCCCGGGTCTTCGCGCAGGTGGAGCTATTGCGCGGTCTCGGGCAGGTGGCGGGACAGGCGATCACCAACGCGCGCCTCTACGAGGAGCTCGAGCAGCGCAACCGCGAGGCCGAGCTCCTGAACGAGATCGCGCGCAAGACGGCCGCCAGCCTCGATCTCGCAGAGATCGCCGAGGCGGCCGTCGACGGGCTGCGGACGCTCGTGGCAGCAGACACGTGCAGCCTGACCCTGCTTCACGACGGCCGCTGGGTCACCGTGTACGACAGTGAGCCGCCGGGAGGCGACCGGCAGGCCCCGGCTGCTCTGGACGCCGCCGACCGCATGCTCGACAAGGTCCGCAGCGAGCGCGTCGTCGTGAGCGGCAGCTCTCCCGGCGCCGGAGAGCTTCGTGGCCACAGTCCCGTCGACGGCAACCGCGCGAGCGCGGCCATCGGTCTCTTCGAGGGCGACGACTTGGTCGGACTTCTCATGCTCGGCAGCCGTTCGCCGGAGGCGTTCGCCGGGGTCGACGCCAGCGTCCTCGAGAGGATCGGCGTGTATTTGTCGCTGGCCGCGCACAACGCCCGCCTGTACGAGGAGATCAAGGACCTCCACCTGAGCAACCTGAAGGGTCTCTCGACGGCGCTGAACGCCAAGGACTACTACACGCTGGGTCACGCCGCCCGCGTGGCCGCCTACATCGTGCTTCTCGGCGAGGAGCTCAGATGGGACCCCGACTCGGTGGAGATGGTGCGCGACGCCGCCTACCTCCACGACATCGGCAAGATCGGTGTGTCCGACAGGGTCCTGCTCAAGCAAGGCCCGCTGAACAAGGAGGAGTGGGAGCTCATGCGCCAGCACCCCACCGTCAGCGCCGAGATCATCCGCCCCCTGTTCCCGCCGGACCTCGTGGCCGCCGTTCGCCATCACCACGAACGCTTCGACGGCAACGGGTATCCCGACGGTCTCGCCGGCGAGCAGATCCCCGAGCTGGCACGGGCCCTGTGCGTAGTCGACTCCTACGACGCGATGTCCCTGCAACGGCCGTATCGGGGCGCGCTCACGGCCTCCGAGTGCGACGTCGAACTCGAGCGCTGCAGCGGCGAGCAGTTCGACCCGCGAATGGTCGCCGCCTTCAAGTGCGTTCTCGGGCGGCTCGCGAAGTTGCGCGAGATGGCGCGCCGCGCCGCGGCGGAGGCGGCGGTGCGCATCGACCCGGCTTTGCACGGCGCCCTGCAGCAGTCATGCACCGTCGACGACGAGAGGTACAAGGCGATCCAGGGTGTGTTGCGAGACGTCCGCGACGCGCACCCCGAGGTCCGCTTCATGACCACGGAGGCTCGCCTGGACAAGGCATGTGTGATCGTCGTGGACGCGGAGGAGACGGGTTCGGCCGAGTTCTCACCGCCGGGCGAGGACGTGATGGTGGACGACGCCGTCCGGCAGGTCCTCACCGGGCAACCGGTCGTCGCCAACGTGCTCTTCGTCGACAACTTCGGCGTGTGGGTCAACGGCCTCGTACCCCTGGTCGGCCACGCCGGCGAGATCGTCGCTGTCGTCGCCGCGGATGCGCCGGCGCTCAGCTCGACCGGCACGCACGGATTCGCCCGCATGACCGGCGAGACGCCTGTCTCGACATTGCAGGCCGCCGCCGTACGCCTCAGCAGGGCGGAGATCGAATCGATCACCGACGGCCTGACGGGTCTCTACAACCATCGCCATCTGCACGAATCTCTGAGCGAGCATGTGGCCCGGGCGCGGATGGACGATGCGCCGCTCTCCGTGCTGTTCTGCGATCTCGACTTCTTCAAGGATTACAACGATCGCCTCGGGCACGCCGCCGGCGACTCTGCGCTGCGCGCGACGGCGCGCATCATCGAGACGTGCACGCGCCGTGCCGACCTCGCGGCGCGCTACGGAGGCGAGGAGTTCGTCGTGCTGCTGCCCGGCGCGTCACGGCCGGAGGCGCTCGCGATCGCCGGCAGGATCCGCGCCTCGCTGGCGGAGCGTTACGCCGAGGAGGGCGCGCTGACGATCAGCATCGGCGTCGCGACCTACCCCGAGGACGCGGCCGACAAGCGTGACCTTCTCGAGACGGCGGATCGGGCGATGTACGACGCCAAGCGGCTCGGCCGCGACCGCGTGGTGGCTGCCGGCAGCTGACGCGTGCGGCCGCCAACGCAGCCGAACGACCCCGGTCCCCGTTCAGCCGGTGTGCATGAAGTTGATCACGTCGCCGTCCTGGACGACGTACTCCTTGCCCTCGGTGCGTAGCAGCGCCTTCTCGCGGGCGGCGTGGAACGAACGCAGCTCGATGAGGTCGTCGATGTTCACGACCTGGGCCCGCACGAAGCCGTGCTCGATGTCGCTGTGGATGCGGCCGGCCGCCTGCTTCGCCGTCCAGCCGCGCGGCAGTTGCCAGGCGCGCGACTCGCTGCTGCGAAAGTCGCCGGTGAAGAAGGTGATGTAGCCGAGCACCTCGTAGGCGGCGCGCAGCACGACGCCCAGCGTGCCGGCCTCGTCGGCGCCGAGCTCGGCGCGGAACTCGGCGGCGTCCTCAGGCTCCAGGTCGGCCAGCTCGGCCTCGAGGCGCGCGGCGACGGCGACCACCTGGTCGCCCCGGCCGCGCGCCCATTCGACGAAGCCACCGTGCTGCTCGAGCGCGCCCTCGGCGCTCTGATCGTCGTCGGTGTTGAGCACGAACAACACCGGCCGGTCACTCACCAGCGCGAGCTCCCGAAACAACGCCTCGTCGCCCGGAGCGCGCTCGATGGCGCGTGCGAGGTTGCCGTCGAGCAGCGACGCGTTCAGGCTCTCGAGCACCTCGAGCTCGTGCTTCGCCGCCTTGTCCCCGCTGCGCGCCGTCTTGCGGGTCTTGTCGAGGCGACGCTCGACGAGCTCCACGTCACTCAGCACCAGCTCCGTCTCCACCAGGTCGACGTCGGCGCGGGGGTCCAGCGACTCGCGCACGTGCGCGACCTCCGGGTTGGCGAACACGCGTACCACGTGGGCCACCGCGTCCACGCTGCGGATGTCGGCGAGAAACCGGTTGCCGAGCCCCTCGCCGCGGCTGGCGCCTTCGGCCAGGCCGGCGATGTCGACGACGTCGATGGTGGCGCTCACCTTCTTCGGCGTCTCGAGCACCTCGTCGAGCCGGTCGAGGCGCGGGTCGGGCACGGCGACGACGCCCAGGTTCGACTCCGCCGAGGTGAAGGCATAGGCGGTCGCCGCCGCCTGGGCGTGCGTCAGGGCGTTGAACAGGGTGGTCTTGCCGACGTTGGGCAGACCGACGATGCCGAGCTTCACGGGCGCCTCTTCAGTTCGCTGGTGAGAAGGGTCTCAAGGAGCGTCGAGAGGTCGGCGAGCTGCCTCTTGACTCTCCCCGGGTAGGTCGAGTCGACGTACGCGACGGTGTCGCGCAGAGTGTGCCAGATGGGCGGCCCCGTGGCGGTCGCCGCCATGCGTGCTCCCCGGGACCGCTCCCAGGAGACGGCGCTGAGCACGGCCGTGGCGATGTCGGCCAGGGAGAACGGCAGATCGTCGGCCGGCGCCAGCGTGACGCCGGCCGGGCGCCCCGCTGCCTCAGCGCTGGTGGTCAGAGGGATGTCAAGGGCTTTGGCGGCGCTGAGGGTGTCGTCGCGCAGCCAGGTGGGGCCGCCGAAGCGGCTTGCGACCGAGAGCTCGTCGCCGCCGGCCACGGCGTCGAGGTCGATCATGCCGATGATCGCGCGGCGCTCCACCTCGGGCAGCGAGCGCAGGTACTCCCTCGACCCGAGCAGCCCCTTCTCCTCGGCGCCGAAGGCGACGAAGACGACGGTGTACGGCGTCGGCCTGCCCTTGATGCGAGCGGCGACCTCGAGCAGCAGGCCTACGCCGGTGGCGTTGTCGCTGTAGCCCTCGCCGACGGCGACGGAGTCGTAGTGGGCTCCCACGATCAGGCGCTTCGCCGACTCGCCCTCCTTGAGGGCGATCACATTGGCCGAGTGGACGCGGCGCGATCCGTCGCCGACGATGAACTCCTCGGTGCGAGGGAAGTACCCGTACTGCTGAAAGGCGCCCATGATGAACTCGCGCGCCTTTATCTCGCCCTCCGTGTCCGCGACGCGCGGGCTGACACTGCGCGCGAGGGCCCTGGCCGTCGCGTACGCGACGCCGCCGTGCGGCGACGAGGAGACGGCCGCCGACGGCCGGCCTGATTTGGTGGCTGTTCGGGCGCAGCCGCCGAAGGCACCGCCCGCGGCGAGGCCGATGGCGAGCACGAGCACCGCCGCTACGGCGATCGCCAGCTGGCCACCGCGTGTGGAGAGGACGGACATGTCAGACCGGCGCCGCGATGAGGAGTACCCAGACGGCCCCGAACGTCAGACCGTAGACGAGGCCGCCGAGGACGTCCCCGAGGTAGTGCACGCCGAGGTAGACGCGACTGAAGCACAGGACCAGCGTGAGCGCGACCAAGGCCGCGATGGCCGCCGGGTAGAGGGCGCCCAGCGTGAACGCCCCGACCACCGCCATGCTCGCGTGCGACGACGGGAACGACTTGCTCAGCGGCAGCGGGATCTGGCGTGGCTGACTTGGGTCGGCGATCGGCGGCCGCGGCCGCGCCACCAGGCGCTTGACCAGGAACCCGGTGGCCTCGACGAGGGTGACCGGCACGGCCACGAAGAGAGCCTTTGACAGCGGTCGCGGCTCGCCCAGAAGCCAGGGGAGCAGCGCGAGCACGTACCAGAGCATGCCGTAGTTCGCCGTGAGCGAGAGCCCTCCGAGCGGGAGCGTGAACCAGCGTGGGTGTGGCCAGCCGATCGCCGCCCGGCGCGACAGGTCGCGGTCGAGGCGATCGAGGCGGCCGGGTGAGGGAGGCGGCACGGCGTCTGTGGAGCCTGAGGCGGAGGGCATCGGAATCAGCCTCTAGTATACTATCCGCCTTGTTCCGCCCACCGGCACCGAGGGAAGTCCCCATGCGCACCACGGTCATCGTCACCGCGCTCGGCCCCGACAGTCACGGGCTGCTCGCCCAGGTCGCGACCACCATCGCCGAGCAGAACGCCAACGTCGACGACGTGAGTCAGACGGTCGCGAGCGGCATGTTCACGATGATCATGTTCGTGTCGTTCGACCAGGGCGAGTCCACGATCGCCGCTCTCAAGGAAGCCCTTGAGAAGACCGGCGAGGCGATCGGGCTGCAGATCCACGTGCAGCACGAGAACATCTTCAAGTTCATGCACCGGATCTAGGCCGGCGGCGACCGTGGTCTTCATCACCGCCCAGGAGATCCTCGAGACCGTCACCATGATCCGCTCGGAGAACCTCGACGTGCGCGCCGTCCCCTGGGGAATATCGCGGGACGACTGCGCCGTGGTTGCGCCGCGGCCCACGGCCGAGCGCATCCACGCCAAGATCGTGCGCCGCGCCGGTCGCCTCGTCGCGGTCGCCGCGGAGCTCCAGGAGAAGTACGGCGTGCCGATCGTCAACCGCCGCGTCTCCGTGACGCCGATCTCGGAGGTCGTGGGCAGTGACGATCCCGCCGCCTACGTCGAGGTCGCGCACGCGCTGGACGCGGCCGCGCACGAGGTCGGCATCGACTTTCTCGGCGGCTTCAGCGCGCTGGTCCAAAAGGGCTGTACGCGCGGCGACTCCGCCCTGATCGAGGCGATCCCCGACGCCATCGCCGGCACGCAGCGCGTCTGCTCCTCCGTCAACGTCGCCTCGACCCGCGCCGGCATCAACATGGATGCCGTGCTGCGCATGGCCGACGTCCTCCTCGCCGTGAGCAAGCGCACCGCCGAGCACGACTCCATCGGCTGCGCCAAGATCGTCATCTTCTGCAACGCGCCCGAGGACAACCCGTTCATGGCGGGCGCGATGCACGGCAGTGGTGAGGCCGAGGTGAGTATCAACGTGGCGATCTCCGGCCCGGGCGTGGTGCGCAGCGTCGTTGCCGCCAACCCGGAGGCATCGTTCATCGACCTCGCCGACCTCATCAAGCGCACGACCTTCAAGATCACGCGCGTCGGCGAGCTCATCGCTCGCGAGGCGTCGCAGATGCTCGACGCCGAGCTCGGCATCATCGACCTCTCGCTCGCGCCGACGCCGGCGGTCGGCGACTCCATCGCCGAGATCCTGATGAGCATGGGCCTTGAGGCAGTGGGCGCGCCCGGCACGACGGCGGCGCTGGCGATGCTGAACGACGCCGTCAAGAAGGGCGGCACGATGGCGACGTCGTCTACCGGCGGGCTCTCCGGCGCCTTCATCCCCGTGACCGAAGACGCGGCGATGGCGCGGGCCGCCGCCGACGGTCACCTCTCGATCGAGAAGCTCGAGGCGATGACGGCGGTGTGCTCGCTCGGCCTCGACATGATCGTCGTGCCTGGCGATACCTCGCGTGACGCGCTCGCCGGTACCATTGCCGACGTCATGGCGATCGGCATGATCAACTCGAAGACGACGGGTGCGCGGCTCATCCCCGCCGCCGGCAAGAAGGTCGGCGATTGGGTGACGATGGGCGGTCTCTTCGGTGAGGGGCCGGTGATGAAGGTGAACACCGCCGGCAACAGCGCCTTCGTGACGCGGGGCGGGCGCATACCTGCGCCCCTACAGGGTCTGACGAACTAGGCGCGCGGCTCTATCCGCGGCCCTGGACGTCTTCCATCATCCGGCGGATGTGCTCGGCCGTCTCCGCCATGCCAAGCGCCCGCGAGACCTTCTCGGCCTCCGTGAGCTGCAGCACGGCGTCGATCGTCTGCCCCTGACGCCGGAACTCCGCCGCCTGGTCGATCTCGAAGGTGACGAGGTCGGTGAGCATGCGCCGGACCTCCTCGTCGTCCAGATCGACCAGCTTGCTGCTCGTCGTGACGATGATGTCGGAGAGCGGCATCATGCGGCCGCCGGAGCCGGACTCAGATGCCGCCACGTTATCGACGGCGGACCCGCCCTCAGCGGGCCGCGCGGGCTGCGTGGCGGCCGCCCTGGTGCCGCTCTCCGTGTAGCTATCGGGTACTGAAGCCGGAGCTTGGTGCGACCCGCCGCTCATGGCGCCGAGGTCGCCGGTGATCTCAGTCTCGTCGGTCTCCGGCACTGGTGCGGGCGCCGGCGATGGGTGCTTGGCCGGAGCGGGGTGGTGGCGTGAGCTAGGGCCGGGGTTGAGCTCCGGCCCCCAATCGAGCCCGATGCCGCCGGCCGCTGTGCCGCCGCCGGCGGCCGGAACCGCATTGGTCGCCCGGTGGACACCAGGGTCGATGGTGACGTCCTCGACCGGCTGGTCGGCCCGCCCCAGGCTCGCGAGGGTGTCCTGTGGAGCGTCGTCGAGAAAGGCTCCGGCCGGCCGCAGTTCCGCCTCGTCTGCCGTCGCCCCGCGGCGTCGTGAGACCAGCAGCGCGATCACGATGAGCAGCACCACGAGGGATGCTACGGCGATGCCGACGATCTGCATTGTGCTCATGAGCTCTGGTCCCGGGTCGCTCGTGCCTGGCTGATTAGTGTTCGCGTCGCCCATACTGTTCCCTGCCGGGCGTACAATGGCCAGGTGATTGACCCGGATGTGATCGCGGCCACATTGGCCGAGCTCGGCGAACCCTCGTATCGCGCGCGCCAGGTGTACGAGGCGCTCACGCGTGGTCTGGCCGCGGACTTCGGCGCGATCACGACGCTCCCGCTCTCGCTGCGGGAGGCCCTCGCCGCCCGGCTCGAGGCGGTCTCGCTGACCGAGGTCGAGACGAGCGCCGCGCCGCAGGGCACGGCGCGCAAGACGCTGTTCGCGACCATGGACGGCCATCCGGTCGAGGCGGTGCTGATGCGCTACGCGGGGCGCGCCACCGTGTGCGTCTCGGCGCAGGTCGGCTGCGCCGTCGGGTGCGCCTTCTGCGCCTCCGGCCGGCTCGGGCTGCGCCGCGACCTCTCCGCCGAGGAGATGGTCGACCAGGTACTGCACTTCGCGCGTCTCCTTCGCGACGCCGGCGACGGGCGTGTGACGAACGTGGTGTTCATGGGCATGGGTGAGCCCTTCTACAACTACGACCAGACGCTCCGCGCCTGCCGGCTCCTGAACGACGAGGCCGGGTTCGGGCTGGCGGCGCGCAGCATCTCGGTCTCGACGGTCGGCGTCGTCCCCGGCATCGACCGATTCGCTCGTGAACCTTTGCAGGCCAATCTTGCGGTGAGCCTGCACGCGGCCACCGACGAGTTGCGCGACCGGCTGGTGCCCCTCAATCAGACCTGGCCGCTGGACGCGCTGTTCGCCGCCTGCGAGCGGTATGTCGCGCGCACCCGGCGCAAGCTCCTCTTCGAGTACGTCGTGCTGCGAGGCGTGAACGACACGCCGGCGCAGGTCACGGCGCTGGCGCAGCGCCTGCGCCGCCCGCTCTACCATCTCAATCTGATCGCCTACAACGAGGCCGGCGGCGGGTTCAAGAGGCCGGCTGAGGGTGAGATCGGGGCCCTGCGCGCGCGCCTCGAGGCCGCGGGCGTGAGCTGCACCGTCAGGCGGTCGCCGGGCGGCGAGATCGAGGCCGCCTGCGGTCAGCTGGCGTTGCGGCACGACTCCGGCTGACGCGGGGTCGAGGCTCGCGGCGCCAAGGCCGGCGGGGCAGGGCGCTGCCGCTCATCATTCCGCCGGCAGCGCCTCCCGGTAGGCCGCGGCCGCGGCGACCGGATCAACGGTGACCAGGGCGATGTCGCTGCCGAGCTCGAAGCCGGCCAGCGCGGCGGTGCGCGGAGCCATCTCGAGGTGCCAGTGAAACGGGCCGCGCGAGTCGGCCGGCGCCGTGTGCAGCCAGACGTTGAGAGGCGCCCCATAGGTCGCCGCGGCGACCGCGATGAGAGCGCGGCGCAGGGCCGGCGCGAGCGCGCCGATGCCGGCCTCGCGAAAGTCCGCTTCGTGCTCCGCCGGCGCGAGCCACAGCTCGCCGTTGAAACGGCTCGCCGCCGGCACCCATGCCCCGACGGCGCCGTCGAGCACGAGGCGGTCTCCGGCGGATCCTATCTCGCCGCAGAGGACGCAGCCGCCGTAGCGGTTCTGGTGCCGCTCGAACTCGAGGAGCTCCTCGAGCAGCAGTGGTGGCGCCACCGGCGTCCCGATGAGCTGCTCGTGAGGGTGCGCGAGGGACGCCCCGGCCCCAGTGCCACGGTTGACGAAGAGCGTGGCCGCTCCGGCGCCGGCCGCGTACTGCGCTGCGATGCGTCGCTGCCACACGGCGAGCACCTCGGCGAGGCCTTCGTCGCCGAGGTCTTCGAGCTCGGCGACGTGGCTCGGCGCGTGCACGATCACTTCGTGCGCGCCGGCCAGCGCCGGGTACTTGTTGGGGACGACGCGCACCCTCCAGCCGGGGGTGTCGGCGCTGCTCCCGGCTGGGCGCAGCGCGTCCACCTCCGGCGGCGTGAGCGCCTCGTTGCCGGGGCAGAAGGGACAGTCGCCGGGGGCGGCTTCGCCGGCCTGCTCGCGCCGGCCGGACGGCCGGGCCGCCCGTGCGGGAGCCACGATGGCCAGCTTGCCGCTCACCGGGTTGCGGCGCAGCTCGCCGCCGCCCGGCCCGGTCATGCGCCGCCCTCGCCGTTCTCGACGGCAAATCCGTCGCGGCCGCTGTGCTTGGCGGCGTACATCGCTCCGTCGGCGCGGGCGAGCGCGCTGCGCTCGTTCTCGTCTTCAAGGGCCACCAGCGTGCCGCCCGCGGAGACGGTGACCCGCAGTCCCGCCTCCTCGGCGGCCGCGAACCGCGAGTCGCTGATCAGGCGCACCAGCCGACGCCCGTAGCCGGCCAGGGCGTCCGGCGTCGCCAGGCTGCAGATCACGACGAACTCGTCGCCTCCGTAGCGGGCGGCGACGTCCATCTTGCGCACGTTGTCCGAGAGGATGGCGGCGACGAAGCGGATCGCCTCGTCGCCGACCGCGTGGCCGAGGGTATCGTTGATCGCCTTGAACTCGTCGATGTCCAGCTGGATGACGCCGTACTTGCGGCCCAGGCGGCGGAACAGGGCGAACTGCTGGGCGAGGGCAGCGTCCAGGTAGCGCCGGTTGAAGAGTCCGGTGAGCGGGTCGGAGATGGCGGAGTCCGAGAGTTCCTGCACCTGGGCGGTGAGCTGCTTGCCGGCGACGGTCTCGAGCTCGCCGAAGATCTCGACGCCGTAGCGCTGATCATCGATCTCGAACACCGTCGTCTTGACGTACACCGCGAGCCTCTCGCCGTCCCTGCGCTTCAGAAACACCTCGTTCACGGCGCGCTCCCGGCCGGTGTCGATGCACTCCTGCAGGGGGCAGCCGTCGAAGCAGAGCTGCCGGCCATGCAGGTCCGTGTGCACGAGGATGTTGTCGTGGCAGTGGCGACCGACGACTTCGTCGGCCCGATACCCGGTGATGCGCTCGGCTCCGGCGCTCCAGTAGACGACCTCGCGGTCGGCGGACGTCACGTACACGCCGTCGGTGATGGCGTCGAGGATGTGCCGGAACCCGCTGTCGATGCTTTCACTCGCCACGCGCTGTCAGTACCCGCTATGAGGCAGGGCTAGTCCGAGTCCAGTGAGGCGTCGAGCAGCGACCCCACGTCTGTCTCCCTGGAGCGGTAGAGCCTGCGGGCGTCGCGCAGGCCGTCGCTGCTCTCATCAAGGACCGCCGCCATCTCGCGCCACAGACAGATGTCTGTCTTCAGGTACTTCCTCTTGATCACGGGGCCGCACTCCTCACTGAGGGGGCAGGCGTAGCAGACTTCGTCGTCTACTACGTGTGCAGCCTTGCGTGCCAGCTCGCCCTCATCGATGCGGCGGAGGGCGTTGAGAAGCAGGCCCTGCACGTCGCCCTCGATCGTCACCTGGAAGCGCGGCATGTGCTCTGGCTCTTCGTAGAGGAAGACGCCGTTGGCCCAATGGGCCAGCTCGAACACCTGGTCCAGCGTCTGCTTCTCCATGATGTCGTGGATCTCCTCAGTCGTCGTGTATCTCTTCTCGATGAGGCGTTGGCCGAGCGGCTTGAGCTTCTTCTGTTCGTGCGACAGGCCCGAGTCCTCCATGAGGGCTTCGGCCAACTGTTGCTCGGTGAGGTAGCCTGCCTTGACGAGTCGCGTGCCCAGCTTCTCGTCGGTCACGGGCAGGGAGATCGCCTCGACGTGGCCGTTCGTGAGGTAGATGAAGCCGTACTCCTCGAAGTCGCGCACTTCGAGCACGCCGGTGGAAGCGTTCTGCGCCAGAAACTGCAGGACGCCGGCCAGGTTGAACCGGTGGATCGATCCTTCGAGTAGCATATCGTCGCTCTGGTCGGATTTGGATTCCAGTAGCCGGTATCGGCAACGCTGCGCGATTCGTGAGGGCGGCATGGGCCCGGTCCGGGCCCTCCGGGCCAAATTGACCGGGCCTTCGCCGCGCCGCTATACTGCACGTTCCGAGTATCGGCAATAGA
>JBBQFA010000037.1:0-12968 GCA_038321515.1 Thermoleophilia bacterium
GACTTCAACCGCTATCCGGTGTTCGCGTTCACCTTTGTGGAGGTACCGTCCGACGACCTCTCCGAGCTGCATGCCGTGCTCGGCGCCGACCTGCGGGAGTACCTGCGCATGCGGCCGGGGGATTGACGCTTCCGGAGTGCCAGGGTTGTCTCGTGCCTGTCGTCACCGCCGGGGACCGGCTTTGTCGCTCCATCGCGGCGTCGGCGTGAACAACATCGACGACGTCCCCGTTCCTCAGGCCCTGAGCCTCTGCATCTCGCACGTTTATCAGTACGATGGGCTTTCCGATCATTCGCAGGATGCGCGGATCGTTGCCGAACGTGCTGTTCATCAGCCAGGCATGAGACGGGCTCAGCAGCCTAAGCTGTCCGGGCTGAGGCTGTGCGGGTCCGGAGACCTTGGGGGCGGGGCCAAGCCCACTGGTTCTGAACACCTCAGCGTCGATCTCGATCGCCCCGCTTGGCGTCGTGAGACGACGTGCGCTTGCATTGCCCAGGGCACTAACGCATCATGGGCGGATTCCTGAGCCGGGGACGATGATTCCGCGATTCGCGCCCGGAGTGCAGGCGAACGGAAGGAGGCAGCAGTGGACCAGTCCAACCGCTATGCCGATTTGCGCCTTCAGGAGGACGAGCTTGTAGCGCTCGGCCAGCACGTCCTGTGCGCCTATCGCATGAGGCCCAAGGCGGGCCACGGGTATCTCGCCACGGCGGCGCATTTCGCCGCCGAGTCTTCCACGGGCACCAACGTGGAAGTCTCCACTACCGACGACTTCACTCGTTCTGTGGACGCCATCGTCTACGAAGTGGACGAAACCGCCGAGCTGATGAAGATCGCCTACCCGATCGAGCTGTTCGACCGCAACATCATCGACGGCCAGGCGATGATCGTCTCCTTCCTCACGCTCACTATCGGCAACAACCAAGGCATGGGCGATGTCGAGTATGCGAAGATGCACGACTTCTACGTGCCGCCCACGTTCCTGGAGTTGTTCGACGGACCGCGGAAGAACATCGAGGACTTCTGGCGGATCCTCGGCCGCCCGCCGAAGGACGGCGGCATGATCGTCGGCACGATCATCAAGCCGAAACTCGGCCTGCGGCCCAAGCTCTTCGCGGAGGCCTGCTACCAGTTCTGGACGGGCGGCGAATTCGTCAAGAACGACGAGCCCCAGGGCAACCAGGTCTTCGCCCCATACCGGGAGACGATGGCTCTTGTGGCAGACGCCATGCGTCGCGCCCAGGATGAGACCGGCGACGCCAAACTTTTCTCGGCGAACATCACCGCGGACGACCCCGCGGAGATGATCGCCCGCGGTGAGGCCGTGCTCGAGGCATTCGGTGAGAATGGGGGGCACGTCGCCTTTCTCGTGGACGGGTACGTCGGCGGGCCCGCGGCGGTCACCACGTGCCGGCGCCATTTCCCCGATCAGTTCTTGCACTACCACCGCGCCGGTCACGGCGCCGTGACCTCCGCGCAGTCGATGCGCGGCTACACGGCCTTCGTACTGGCGAAGATGGCGCGCCTGCAGGGCGCCTCCGGGATCCACACAGGGACAATGGGGTTCGGCAAGATGGAGGGCGATCCGGACGATCGCGCAATCGCCTACATGATCGAGCGCGACGTGGCCGATGGCCCCTTCTATCACCAGGACTGGCGGGGCATGAAGGCGACGAGCCCGATGATCTCCGGAGGGATGAATGCCCTGCGGCTTCCGGGGTTCTTCGACAATCTCGGCCACGCCAACGTCGTGCAGACCTCCGGCGGAGGCGCCTTTGGCCACCTTGACGGGCCGGTCGCCGGGGCGGTGTCCCTGCGGCAGTCTGTTGACGCCTGGACGGCCGGCGTCGATCTGTTGGCTTACGCCAGAGAGCATCCCGAGCTGGCGCGTGCCTTCGAGTCCTTCCCTGCCGATGCCGACATGCTGTATCCGGGTTGGCGCGGGATCTTGGGAGTCATCTAGAAGGCTGGCAAGGAAGGAGTGGCGTATGTCCGCGCAGCACCCCGTGATCGCGGTCACCGGCTCCAGCGGCGCCGGCACCACCACGGTCAAGAAATCGTTCGAGCACATCTTCCACCGTGAGGATATCCGCGCCGCCGTCGTCGAGGGCGACAGCTTCCACAAGTACGATCGCGAGGGCATGCGGCAGGCGATCGTGGAGGCAGAGAGCAGGGGCGAACGCGCCCCGAGCCATTTTGGCCCTGAGGGCAACCTGTTCGACGAGCTGGAAGGCCTGTTCCGCACCTATGGGGACTCAGGGACCGGACTGTGCCGCTACTACGTACACAATGAGGAGGAGGCGGCCGCCCTCGGCCACGAGTCGGGTACGTTCACCCCTTGGGAGCAGCTGACCGATGACACCGACTTGCTCTTCTACGAGGGCCTACACGGCGGCGTGCAGTGCGAAGGGGTCAACGTAGCCCGGTACGTGGACCTGCTCATTGGTGTCGTGCCGATCGTCAATCTGGAGTGGATCCAGAAGATACACCGCGACACGGTCGCAAGGAGCTACTCGATCGAGGCCGTGACGGACACGATCCTGCGGCGGATGCACGACTACGTGCACTACGTCACGCCGCAGTTCTCACAGACGCACGTCAACTTCCAGCGCGTGCCCGTGGTCGACACGTCCAACCCCTTCGTCGCGCGGGACATCCCGACCCTGGACGAGTCACTCTTCGTCATCCGCTTCCGCGACCCCAAGGGGATCGACTTCCCCTATCTGCTGACCATGATCCACGACTCGTTCATGTCGCGCCCGAATTGCATCGTCGTCCCAGGCGGAAAGATGGAGATGGCGATCAGGCTCGTGGTGACGCCGTTGCTCCACGCCATGATGGAGCGTCGCAACAGCGCGCTACGGGCGGACCGGCCCTACTGAGCTACTCAGGGGAGCGGTCTCGCGACACGAACACCTTCTCGACGAAGGCCGACGTGAACAGCTGCAGCGTCGCGACGTAGTCAGGGCGAAGCCGAATCACATCACCAGGGAGAGGCGGCGGCATCATGCTGTCGACGTCGACGAGAAGATGGTCGCTTGAGGCGCCGAGCACGTAGACGCGGGGGTCGTATGGAGTGAGTCCCTCGACCCGACAGTCCTGACGACCCAGAGCGCAGATCGCACGTCTCCTTACCCCTCGATCCTGGAACACCGGCGTGTCACCCCAGGCGTTTTGCGCCATGAAGCCGTGCGGGGCGCTCGGCTTCAGCTTGGATTCCACCACCGGAGCCTCGAGTATGAAGGCGTCGGTGTGAAGACCGGATATGGGCCACCTCGTCAGTGCGTCTACGCCGTGCAGGATGCTCTCTCCGACGCGCAGGGAGGTCACGCCTTGCGGCATGCGTCCCGAGACGACCATCGAGATGCTACCGGAGCTCCCCGCGCTGACAATGAGCCGGTGGCCCACTTGCCTCTCTGCGGCGCGTGCCAGCTCGATGAGCTGATTCATGTTGGTCTCGTCGGGCGCGACGGCGCCGTAGCACGTCAGATTCGTGCCGAGGCCCACGAGCTCCAAGTGCGAGAGCTGATCGACCACTGCGACGAACGCGGGCAACTCACTTGGCATCATGCCTTCTCGCAGGTCGCCGAGCTCGAGCATCGCCACGACCTTGTGCCTCACCCCTTGTTCGGCCGCCGCCCTGTCGAGAGCCATGCAGGTCTCGACTTCGCTGGCCAAAGAGATATCGAAAAGGCGGACGGTCTCGCCAGCTCTCGCAGGGGGAGGCATGCGAAGCAGCCAGAGAGGCGTCGTCAATCCGGCGTCCCGCAACCGCTGAGCGCTTTCGTGGCGAGACTCACCCAAGGCCACGGCTCCGCCGGCTAGCATCGCTGTGGCGACCTCAGGCGAGCCACACACACACTTGGTGACGCCCACCACTTCGATGCCCCCGAGCATCGCGACTACAGCGCTGGTATTGTCTGTGATTTTGCCTAGATCGACGAGCAGTCTTGCCTTCTCGAGCACGAGCCCCCCTGTGATGGTGCCAATCGCGTCAGAGGATATCAGGTCGCCCAGTCGCTGGCGGAGGCGGGCGCCAAGACCGCGGTCCATGTGGCGACCTGTTCACCCCCCGGCGAGCAGGCCGACACGACGACTGGAGTGAGTCCTGCGGTGTGGTAGGGCCCGCAAGGCATCCCAAGCGCTATCGGGGCTATGGCGAAGGCGAGCTCATTGGGGGCCAGCGCGATGGCGAGGCAAGCGGCCGCGCCGGCCACGAGCACGAGGCGTACCACGAGCAGCGGTGAGACGTGATTGAGGATCAGGCCGGTGGGCAGCGCCAGGAGGCCGTAGGCGAGCATCGCCGAGGTGAACACGCCGCCGAGCGTGCGGTAGCTGGCCGAGAACGTCTCGCGCAGCATGAACAGGACGGCGGGGAAGAGGCCGATGCTCAGGTGGGTGGTGGCGTGCGCCAGGTAAACGGGCAGGAGGGAGGGGGCGGGCGGCAGCCCAGCCCCGTGCTCCCCAGAGGCCGAGCGGTCGATGACCACGGCCGTGCGCCTCGTCAGATCCAGCTGGGAAACCAGGTGACGTGCGAGAAGTACTCAGGCGTGATCGGCAGACCGAGCACGACGGGGATGAACGCCACTACGATGCCGATGACGACGCCGGCGACGGCAAGTGTCATCCACGGCCGGTACATCTTGAGCCGCGGCGACGTCAGGGCGATAAGGCAGGCCAAGGCGAGGAGCACGCCTACGGTCACGCCGACCCAACCCAAGCCGTCTCCGGCGCGCCGCGGCAGCGTCCAGAACAGCCAGCCGGCGAGCTGCCCGATCGGCTGCCATAGCAGCGCCGTCACGAGCGCGGCGCCGGCGACGGCGAACCAGCCGCGGCGCGGCATCTCGCCGCCGGCGACGAGGCAGAGCGCCCCGGCCACGAGGATCGCGAAGAACGGGGCCACCGGCGTCAGGTAGTACAGAAACGACGTGCGCGTCGTGGCGAACCAGGGCACGTAGAGCACGACGATGATGGCTGCGGCGGGGAGGAGGGCGGTGGAGCGGCGCGTCAGCGCCAGCACGACCGCCGCCACGAGCGAGAGCGTGGCCAGCCACCAGAGGAACGGGTTGCCGATGGCCACCACGCCGCGGTAGACCTCTTTGCCGTCGAAGTAGTACCAGACGGGCCGGTAGTCGACGATCCAGGTGGGGGCGATTGACGCGTAGGTGTGCGTCGCCTTGAGGTTGAGACTGAAGGTCGCCATCTGCCGGTGCAACTCCCACCAGTCGGCGAGCGTGTGCCCCGTAGCGAAGTACTGTGTGTAGCTCACAACGTAGATCGCCGCCGGCACCAGAACGAGAGCGGCGGCCAGGGCGGCCCAGCGCCGTGCCCGAAAACGCGGCGGCGAGTCACCCGCTTCCACGCCGCCTGCTTCGGCGCTCGCGTCGCCGCCGGTCGATCGGTCACCAGGGCGGCCTTCGGGCGGTTCGCCGGGGGCCGTGCCGCGCAATGCGCGCGCCGCACGCCACTGGGCGATCCCGGCGTACAGGATGATGAGCGCCGCCGCTACCAGCGCGAGCCCGCCAGACCACTTGGTCGCGAGCGCCATGCCTCCGGCGGCGCCGCAGACGAACAGCCAGCGGTCGCGCCATCCGTCCTGCACGTAGCGCAGCGCGAACAGGATGCAGACCACCGTCCAGGCGGCGAGGAAGATGTCGAGCGTGGCGATGCGCGACTGGGTGATGCCGAGAGGGTCGGCCGCAGCGAACAGCAGCGCCAGGAGCGCCCACGAGGGCGAGAGGCCGAGTCGTCGGCCCAGAGGGTAGACACAGGCGAGGACGGCCACCCCGGCGAGCACCGCCGGGAGCCTCCAGCCGAACGAGCGGTCGCCGAACAGCAAGACGCCCGCGGCGATCGCGAACTTGCCCATCTCAGGGTGAGGCCAGGAGACTTCGTCGCCGGCCTCCCACCGCAAAGGAGGCTTGGGGGTCACGCGCCCGTCGACGATGGCCTTGGCGTCCTTGGCGTAGTACACCTCGTCGAACATGTACTCGCTGGGGATGCCCAGCTGCCACAGGCGCACCCCGGCCGAGACCAGCAGGATGAGCGCCACGGCCAGAGCGATGCGGTGCCGGCGGGCTGGGTCTGCTATGGGGCGTGGGCTGGCGATCATCCCGGGCTGGTCCTCTTATGGAGACTGGTCGACGCGCCCACAGTATAGTGAATCCGCGCTAGCACAGGAGAGCGGCCGCGCCTGCGGCGATGGTCGAGGATGAGCCGTCACGCCGCCCGCGCAGCAGCTGTCGTGCGTGGTCCCCGACGGCGCCGTCGCTTGGTTTGCGTCACGCTTCGTGATACAAATCCGCGGGTTTGTCGTGTTGGATCGCGGGGGCGTCGCGGCAGCCGTTCAGCGCCGATAACGGTCTACCGAGAGTGGAGGCTTCAACAGATGGCTGACGAGAAGTCACTGACGATACCAGGACAGCGCGTGGGCCCGATGGGCGAGCGGGGCACCATCACCGCCACGCTGCGCGATGCCACGGCCAACCCTGGCCCGCTGGGCCTCATGGCGTTCGGCATGACCACGGTCCTGCTGAACGTCCACAACGCCGGCCTGATCCCGCTGAGCGGCATGATCCTCGCCATGGGGGCCTTTTACGGCGGTATCGCCCAGATCATCGCCGGCATCATGGAGTGGAAGAAGAACAGCACCTTCGGCATGACCGCGTTCCTGTCGTTCGGCTTCTTCTGGCTCACTCTCGTGGGGGTCTTCGCGTTCCCGAAGTGGATCGGTACGGCCGACCTCGATCTTGCCGCCACGAGCACTGCGCTCGGGTACTACCTGTTCGCGTGGGGTGTGTTCACGGCGCTCATGTTCGTCGGTACCCTGCGCATCAATCGCTCGCTGCAGGTCGTGTTCGGGAGCCTGACCATCCTTTTCGTGCTCCTTGCCCTCGGCGAGTGGACCGGCAACGCGACGATCACCAAGATCGCCGGCTGGGAGGGCATCTTCGTCGGCCTCAGCGCCGTGTACGGCTCGATCGCCCAGGTCTGGAACGAGCTCTACGGCCGCGTCGTGTTGCCGATCGGCCCGTACAAGAAGTAGGTCACCAGGCGATCGCCTCGAGCTCGCTCTCTTCCCAGCGCAGCTCCGAGAGGATCACCGTGCGCTGGCGGTCGTAGGCGGGTGGCGGATACGTTGAGACGAGGGGGCCGAAGAACTGGCCACCGCCGCCGGTCGCCCAAGGACCGTACCCCGGCTGCGCCGTCATGTCGGCGCAGATGCCGGCGATCAGGTCGGTGCCCGGCTTCACCAGGTGCAGCGTCGCGTCGATCGCCAGATTGCCGTCGGGGAGCGCATAGATGGCGCGCGAGGTGTCCGGGGAGGGCAGCAGTCCGCCGTCGGAGGGCGCGAACCAGCGCCCGACGGTCGACGTGCCGCTCCAGTTGCGCACCAGCGCCGTGCCGTGCGTCAGGCGCAGCACCGCCACCGGATCTTGCGAGGAGTCGTAGCTGACCAGGGTCTTCCGGGCACTCTCCTCGCTCTGACCGGTCGCGTCGACGACCGCCTGGATCACGGCGGGGTCGTTCGTCGCGCCGCTGGCGAGAACGGCCGGTTCCTCGAGGTCCGTCGTGACATAGGGCTTCGCGTAGACAACGAGACGATAGCCGTCCTGGTCGACCGCGCGCCAGGCGCGCGTGAGGCACACGGCGTAGCGGCCGGGGCGCGCGAGCGTCGCCGTCGCCGTCGTGTTGACCGCGCCGACGACGGCGCGCCGCTCCAGCAACCGCCACGTGTCGCCTTCGAGCCGGTAGAGAGGAAGCCTGGTCTGTGCGAACACAGCCTTCGGCAGCGTGAAGGTGAGGAGAACGGGCGAGCCGAAGCGCCACGGCCAGCGGCAGGTCGCCCCGCGGAAGTAGACGTTGCGCTCGGGGAGCGGGGCGAGCCTGGCCGCCGCCTCGTGCGTGAGGTCACGGAGCCCGGGGGCGGGTCTGCCGCGCAAGGCGCTGATCCGGCCCACCAGAGTCAGGCCGTCGTCCTGGGCCAGCACGACCGGCTGCACCGGCTGCTCCGATCGCGGCGCTGGTCCTGCTGCGGGTCCGCCGGAGGCCAGGGGCCGCGCCGTGACGGGCGTCGCCGTCATGAGGAGCACGCAAGCGATGAGCACCAGGATCGCCGCCCCGCCCAGCTCGCGCAGAGCCGCTCGCCGGTCGAGCGTCGGCGCCGTCGCGTGTGTGGACATCTTCACTCCCTCCCGGCCAGGAGCAGCCGCACCCGGTCGCCTCGAGACGCATTCCCAGTCCTGGGTATCGACGACGGCATGAGCGCACTTGAGCCGGGCGGCACGCCTTGCGCGATCGCCGCCCCGGGCTCTGGAGGCCTTCCACGCCGCCGCGTGGTCCATTCTTCCGTCCGGGGCGCTGCCTATCATCACTCCTTGACACGAACAGGTGTTCACTCTACAGTCAACACGAACACATGTTCGCCACAGGAGGAGGAACGGTGGAAGGTCTCACACCGCGGCAGGAGCAGGTCCTCGAGTTCATCCGCGAGAGCGTGCGCGTCAACGGCTACCCGCCGACGGTGCGCGAGATCTGTTCGGCACTCGACCTGTCGTCGCCATCCACAGTACACGCGCACCTTGGCAACCTCGAGCGTCTCGGCCTCATCAGGCGCGACCCTACCAAGCCACGGGCTCTCGACATCGTCAGCGATCCTCGGCCACCACGTCCCTTGCCTCTCGTCGGCCGCGTCGCCGCCGGTCAGCCCATCCTTGCGGAGGACAACATCGAAGAGCACGTCGACGTCCCGGGTTTTCTGCGTCGCGACGACGGCGACTTCGTGCTGCGGGTACGGGGCGACTCCATGACCGGCGCCGGCATCTTCGACGGCGATCTCATCGTCGTGCATCCCCAGGAGCAGGCCGAGAACGGCGAGATCGTCGTGGCCCGGGTGTGCGAAGACGAGGCGACGACCAAACGGTTCTACCGGGAGGGGCGGATGATCCGTCTCGAGGCCGAGAACGAGCTCTATGAGCCGATCATCGTCAATGCCGACGACGTCGAACTCGTCGGCCGGGTCGTGGGGGTCCTTCGCCAGCTATGAGTACCGCGCCTCTCACCGCGATCGTTCAGCCCACGCTCGCCGACGTCATCGACGAGTCGCTTGCCGCCGCCCTCGCCGGCCGCGGCGAACCTTGCCTGTGGTGCGGAGGCTCCGAGACCTTTGTGATGCGTGCCGACATCTGGAGCGGCCGGGTCGTGAGCCGCTGCGTCTCCTGTGGGACCGAGCTGAGCGGCGTGGTGCCGCGCGAGCTGCGCGAGGTGCCCAGGTGAGCGCTCTTCGCGCGCAGCGCCCATCTGGTGGGTCGTCGGGGCCGCGCGCGATCGGCGTCTCGGTGCCATCGCGGCGTCCTGCGAGCCGGGCCGGCCGGCGCCAGGTGCGCCGGCGCCGCCTCGCCGGCGTCCTCCGCCTTGCTGTCTTCCTCTTCCTGATCTTCATCGCGGTGTGGGCCGGCGTGCGCGTCGCGCACGCCGGCGAAGACGCGTCCATCTACAGTGGGCATAATTGCGTCGTGCAGAGCGGGGACACCCTCTGGAGCATCGCCGCTCGCGAGTACGGAG
Organism: Thermoleophilia bacterium; assembly: GCA_038321515.1. GTDB lineage: Bacteria > Actinomycetota > Thermoleophilia > UBA2241 > UBA2241 > CAIXSE01. The sequence continues at coordinate 9,565 of JBBQFA010000037.1, forward strand.
ACGGCGCCGATCTGCGCGGAGCCGTGTACGCCATCCGCGAGGCCAACCACCTGTCCGGCTCCGCAGTGGTGCCCGGACAGTCCCTCACGCTTCCGTATCTCGGAGACTAGCCGGTCCTGTCCCCGAGTCCGGGCGATGGGCAGAGGGAGCGGTCTGCAGCCGGGCTGAGGTATACTCTCGCAGCGTCCGGGACGTGGCGCAGCCTGGTAGCGCACCTGCTTTGGGAGCAGGGGGTCGGCGGTTCGAATCCGCCCGTCCCGACCAGTTACCCACGGGCGGGAGTAGCTCAGTTGGTAGAGCATCAGCCTTCCAAGCTGAGGGTCGCGGGTTCGAGACCCGTCTCCCGCTCCATCTTCCCTTCGCCGTATACTCACCCTCGCGCGCGCCCGTAGCTCAGCTGGATAGAGCAGGAGACTTCTAATCTTCAGGCCGCAGGTTCGAATCCTGCCGGGCGCGCCAGCCGACGCACCCGCTTGGGGGCGCTCGCCCGCGTGTGACGCGCTCCTCCGATGATGGTATAATTTGTCGTCGACCGCGCGGCTTGGCTTGGGATGACCCGAGTCCTGCTGGCAGCGGTGACCGGTGGTGGGGGTAGCTCAGCTGGTAGAGCTCCGGGTTGTGGTCCCGGCGGTCGCGGGTTCGAATCCCGTCCTTCACCCCAACTATGCTATGCACTGGCCGGCGCGAGCGCCGGCCGTCGACGTTAACGCCGTGCGGGTGTGGCGGAACTGGTAGACGCGCTAGACTTAGGATCTGGTGAGCTCTGCTCGTGGAGGTTCAAGTCCTCTCACCCGCACCACAGGCTTCGGCCTGATCCCCGCACGGACCACATGGCGGACTGCAACGCCCTCGCCGGCGCTCGCGGCCGCTCCAGCGACAGACGGAGAATCCACAGTGAAGACGAAGGTCAATCCTGCAGGCGAGAACGAGGTCGAGCTGAGCGTCGAGATCCCCGCCGAAGACGTCAGAAGAGCCTATGACCGCGCTGTCGCCAAGGTGCGCGGCGAGATGCAGCTGCCGGGCTTTCGCAAGGGGCGCGTGCCGGTCGATCTGGTGATCCAGAACGTCGGCGCCGACTTCATGCGCACCGAGGCGCTCGAAGACGCCATTCCCGAATGGGGCGACGAGGCGCTGCGGGAGGCCGGTCTGTACGAGGACGCCGTCGGCACCTCCGATCTCCAGGTCGGACCGCTCGACGAGACTGCCGACTACAGCTTCACGCTGAAGGTGCAGACGCTACCCACGCCCGAGCTGGGCGACTATACAGGGCTCGAGGTGCCGAAGCGCGAGGTCGAGGTCAGCGACGCTCAGATCGAGGCGCAGCTGGCGATGCTCCAGGAGCGGCTCGCGAGCCTGCAGCCGGTCGAGGATCGCGCTATTGAGTCCGGCGACTTCGTGCTCATGGACCTCGAGGGCCTGCAGAGCGGTGAGCCGATCGAGGGCGCTCAGGGCAAGGACCAGATGTTCGAGATCGGTGGCGGCAATCTCATCCCCGGGTTCGAGGAGGAGCTCGTCGGCGCGAAGCAGGGGGAGGAGAAGTCCTTCGACGTCACCTTCCCCGACGACTACCATGCGGAGCACCTCGCCGGGCAGCCGGCGACCTTCAAGGTCGCCGTCAAGGAGATCAAGACGAAGGTCGTCCCCGAATTGGACGACGCCTTTGCCGCCGATGTCAGCGAGTTCGAGACGATCGATGAGCTGCGCGCCGATGTGCGGCAGCGGCTGGAGGCCGCCGCCGAGGCCGGCGTGCAGCGCGAGTTCCGTGCCGCCGCCGTCGAGAAGGCGGTGGAGCACGCCACCATGGGGGTCCCGTCCACGATGATCGACCGCGAGGCGCATCGGCTGTTCCACCAGCTCGCGGAGCGGGTCGGCGAGCAGGGCCTCACCATGGACGTCTACCTCGGCGTGCTCGAAAAGACGCCGGAGGAGATCGAGGAGGAGATGCGCCCGCAGGCCGAGTTCGTCATCAAGCGGCAGTTGGTGCTGGAGGCGATCGCCGAGGCCGAGAACCTCGAGGTCACCGACGACGACATCGCCGAGATGGTCAAGCACGACGCCGAGGCGCTCGGCCGCGACCACCTGCAGTTGCTCGCCGATCTCGAGAAGTCGGGCAGGCGTGAGGCGCTCCGCGACGAAATGCTAGTGGCGAAAGCCGCCGACTTCGTTGCCGACAGCGCGGTGGCGATCGCCATGACCGAGGCCGAAGAGGCCGCCGCCGAAGATACGGCTGACGCCGTGGATCCGGCGGACGACTGACGCGTTTCGGCACGGGAACTACTCAGTGAGAGACAGCGACAAGAAAAGGGTGAGTACGTGACTCCACTTGTACCGTTCGTGATCGAGCAGACCAGTCGTGGCGAGCGCTCGTTCGACATCTTCAGCCGGCTCCTCAATGAACGCGTCATCTTCTTGGGCACTCCGGTCAACGACGACGTCGCCAACCTCATCGTCGCGCAGCTGATCCATCTCGAGTCCGACGACCCCGACAAAGACATCAGCCTCTACATCAACAGCCCCGGCGGGTCGGTGTCCTCTGGCCTCGCGATCTACGACACGATGCAGTTCATCAAGCCGGACGTGAGCACCATCTGCGTGGGTAGCGCCATGAGCATGGGCGCTTTGCTGCTGGCCGGCGGCGCCAAGGACAAGCGCTTCGCGCTCCCCAACGCCCGTATCCTCATCCATCAGATCATGGGCGGCTTCGAGGGTCAGGCCACGGACGTCGAGATCCACGCCAAAGAGGTCCTCAGCCTGCGCCAGCGCCTCGACGAGATCCTCGCCGAGCATACCGGCCAGGCCGTGGACAAGGTGCGCACAGACACGGAGCGCGACAACTTCATGAGCGCGGCCGACGCCAAGAAATACGGCATCATCGACGCCGTCATCGCCCACCGCTAGCGCGGACGAGGCGGGTCTTCGAGAAGGAGCGAGAGGTGGCAGGATCGACCGACGGCAACGATCAGCTGCTCTGCAGTTTCTGCGGCAAGTCGCAGCGCCAGGTCAAGAAGCTCATCGCCGGCCCGGGTGTCTACATCTGCGATGAGTGCATCGATCTCTGCAACGAGATCATCGACGAAGAGCTCACCGCCCCGGCGACGCTCGACCTCGAGCAGTTGCCCAAGCCGCGCGACATCTACGGCATCCTGAACGATTACGTGGTCGGCCAGGACGAGGCCAAGCGGTCCCTGGCCGTGGCCGTGTACAACCACTACAAGCGCGTCCAGGCTGTGGCCGGCGGCGAGACCGACGTGGAGTTGCAGAAAAGCAACATCCTGCTGCTCGGCCCGACCGGTTGCGGCAAGACGCTGCTCGCGCAGACGCTCGCGCGCATCCTCAACGTGCCGTTCGCGATCGCCGATGCTACCGCCCTCACCGAGGCCGGCTACGTTGGCGAGGATGTCGAG
>JBBQFA010000038.1:0-12897 GCA_038321515.1 Thermoleophilia bacterium
GCTCGTCGACGGTGAGCGAAGGGCCGGCGGCGGGCGAAGCCGCTCCGCCGGGCGACCCGCCGAGGGACGAGAGGTCGATGCCGTGAGCGATGGTGCGCGCCCGCGTCAGCGTGTCGACCGCCAGCGCCATCTCCTCGTAGCTGAAGATCCGCCCGCCGGAGACCATGCCGACGCCGGTGAGCAGGTCGACGCCGGCGGCCAGCGACAGGTAGGTGGTCGTCGTGTCGTCGAGCGCCGACTGCCAGCCGGGCTCTTTGGCGCCGCTCGCGTTGACGCCGCACTGGGTCGGGAGGCCGTAGAACTGGCCGACGTCACCGACGGCCGCGGCCATGATCGTATCCTCCGGCGCACCGCCGGTGAAATCGCCGCTCGTGAGATCCATGACGCTGGGGATGAAGCAGATGAACACGGGTGCGCCGGCAAACGCCGCCTGGATCACGCACACGGCGCTCAGCGCCTCGGCGATGCCAACGACGAGCGAGCCGGCCATGGTGAGGGGCGTCGTCGAGCCGCCCATCGGCATGGTCACGAAGCCGATGGGGATGCCGGCCGCGGCAAAGACCAGGCCGGCATCGAGCGTGCCTGCGTCGTTGCCCAGCGGCGTGACGGTGCCGAGCAGCGCGCTGATAGGCGGCTCGGCGCGGAGCTTCTCGTCCGAGCCGCTCACCGCGCGCGCCATCCGCACGGCCACTTCGGCGAGCTCGGGCTCGACGACCGTCACGGTCTGCACGTGCTTGCCGGTGTTGGCGAGCGCGAGGTACAGCTCGTGCAGACCGCGGACTGAGGCGGGCCGGTCCTGCGCGCTGACCGCCGGCCAGCAGAAGTCGACCTCGGGGAGCGCGTCGACGACGCGGCTGATGGTCGCCACATCTTCGGCGGTCGTGCCGCGCTTCGCGCCGCTCTCGAGGTCGTAGATCTCGACGCAGCAGCCGTCGGTGGTGACGAGCGAGCGCTCGCCGGTGACGAGCGGCGGCGCCGCCCTGGCGCCGAGAGTGATCCTCGGTGGGACCAGGCCGACCAGGCGCCGGACCAGGTCGGCCGGCATGGTGACGCGCGCGCCGTCGGCGGTGGCGCCTTGCGCCACCAGAGCGGCGCGGGCACTATCAGACGGGATGGACACGCCGACCTCGGCGAGCACCTCGAGCGCAGCCAGGTCGAGCCGCTCGAGATCCTCGCGCGGCAGGACGACCAGGCGCCCGGCCGAGCCGATGGTGTGGGTGAGGGTCTCCGTCATCTCCGCGCTCTCCACTTCGTCCGCGTGTGTCCTCTGTCGATGCCCAGCGCCCGCCGTGACTCAGCGATGCTTCGCGATGGGGGCCTTGCGGGGCTCGAGCAGCGCCTCGAGATCGGCGCTGCGGATCTTCAGCATCGTGGTCGTGGTGCCGCCGCCACAGTACACCACGTCGGGGCCGAACACATCCGCATCCGCGACCACCGGCAGGCTCGAATCGAGGGCACAGGGCGGCACCGCCCCGGGGCGATAGCCGGTGATCTCCAGCACCTGATGACCGCTCGCCAGAGTCACTTCGCCGCCGCCGAGCTCCCGCGCCAGAGCCGCAGTATCGACGGTCGCGTCGCCGGGGACGAGCACCATCAACGGCCGGCCGTCGAGCAGAAAGACGAGGGATTTGATGACCTCGCGCTCCGAGACTCGCAGCGCCTCTGCCGCCAGCAGCGCCGTGCTGCCGAGAGCCGGCAGATGGACGATCTCGTGGGGCACGCCCTCCTGGAGCAGGAGGTTGTGGACGTCGCTGCAGGATCGCATGGGCGGCGCCTCCTCGTCGGGGGGCGCCAGTCTAGCACGTTGTGAGCTCCCGACAGGCCGGGTACCATCCCTGAATGAGCCCTGACGACCCACGCCCCGAGGTGACGCCGGCGACCCCCAGCCGCGCCCGCCGCAACCACTGGATGCGGCTGGCCGGCGACCTCCTCCTCATCGTCGGCGGCCTCGTGCTCTCCTACCCGTTCTGGTCGGCGGCTTACGCGCAGGTGCAGCAGTCGCGCCTCGACTCCACCTACCGCGAGCAGAGCACCGCCTTCGTGCAGAGCGTCACCGCCAACGTGGACACCCGGACGCACGGGGTCCCGGACGATCAGCTGATCCGCCGCCTGGCCGCCCGCTACGGTCGTGGCCTGCGGGCCGGCGACCCGATCGGGCGGCTGCGCATCCCCCGGCTCGGGCTCGACCGCCTCGTACAGCAGGGGTTCGGCGGCCGGCTCGCCCTCGACCCCGGCGGCGACACGAAGCTCCTCAGAAGCGGCCCGGTGCACTACGCGGTGACGCCGTTGCCGGGGGCCGGCGAACCGTTCGCCGTCGCCGGCCATCGCACGACCTACGGGGCGCCGTTCAACAAGCTCGACAAGCTCGAGCAGGGCGACTCCATCTACGTGGACACGCCGTACGCGCGCTTTCGCTATGCGGTGACGAAGACGACGACCGTACTGCCGTCAGACGTCGGCGTGCTCCTCGACCGCGGCTACGCCCTCGTTCTCACGACGTGCACGCCGCTCTACAGCGCCAGCCACCGGCTGATCGTCTGGGCGACATTGGAGAAGGCACTGCCGCTGCGCGCCGCGCTCGAGCGCTGAACGGCGCTCAGCCGGCGGCTGGCGCGCAGGGGTAGGGCGGCCGCTCGGCGGAGCTGCCCTCGAGGAGCATCACCAGCAGCTCGGTGCCAGGCTCACCGCCGGCGTAGCCCGGGGGCACGAAGTCGAGCGCCTCAGCCCCAGACATGGAGCTGAGGATTCCGGACCCTTGAGGTCCCGTGGTCGTGAAGCCCCAGCCGCGGCCGCGGTGCACCAGCCGACAGCGCCGAGCCTCGGTACGGTCCTTCGTGCGCTTGACCGGTCCGTCGGCCGCGGCGAAGAGGTAGGGCCGGTAGACATCCGGCCGGCCCTGCAGCGCGAGCAGCGCCGGCCGCACGTACATCTCGAAGCTCACCATCGCCGCCACCGGGTTGCCGGGCACGCCGAAGACGAGCGTGTCGCCGCGCACCCCGAAGGCGAGCGGCTTGCCCGGCTTGGTTGCCACGCCCCAGAAGCGGCGCTCGACGCCGAGCTCGTCCTGCACCTGTTTCACGAAGTCGTAGTCGCCGACGGAGACGCCACCGGAGGTGATGACGACGTCGTTCTCGAGAGCGGCGGCGAGCAGCCGCCGCGTCTCGTCGACGTCGTCCCGGGCGATGCCGAGCAGCACCGGTTCGGCGCCGGCACCCAGCGTCTGGCCGTAGGCGGTGAACGAGTTGGAGTTGCGGATCTGGCCCGGCTCGAGCGGTAGCCCGGCCGGCACCAACTCGCTGCCGGTGGCGAGGATCGCGACCCGTGGTCGGCGCGCCACCGACACGCGCTGGATGCCGACCGCAGCCAGCAGGCCGATCTCGGCCGGGCCGAGACGTGCGCCGCGCTCGACCAGGACGTCACCGGCGGTGACGTCCTCACCCGCGCGGCGCACGTTGAGACCCCGCGCCGGGACCTCCTCGACCGTCATGCGATCGCCGTGCGACGCCGTGTGCTCGACCTGCACGACGGTGTCGACACCCGGCGGGAGCGGCGCTCCGGTCATGATGCGCGCCGCGTCGCCGGGCCCCACCGGCTCGCTGACAGAGCGGCCGGCGGGGATATCGACCGTGACCGTGAACTCGCGCCGTCCGGCGTCGAGCTCCGCTCCCGCGACGGCGAAGCCGTCCATCGCGGAGTTCGCGAACGAGGGGACCTGCTCGGGCGAGACGATCTCCTCGGCCGCGGCACGACCGAGGGCGTCGAGCAACTGCACTTCTTCCGCCTGCGGCGGAGACACGGCGGCAAGGACGGCGTCGAGGGCTTCGTGGATGCTGATCACAGGGTTCTCCCGGGGTGCAGTCTCATTTGCTTACGCATCTTAGTAAACTCCGCGGCCCAATGGCCCGATTCACCTTTGCGAGAGAGCACGCGAAGGAGGGCCTGGTGAGCAGAGACACGCAGCAGAGCCGAGCCGACCGCGACCCGACCGGGTCGCGCGAGCGCCGGGTGCACGCGCTCAAGGACCTGGTCGCCGAGCGCGGATACGACGTGCCGGCGGAGGACGTCGCCGCGAGCATCATCCGCGACGCGATCGTCGTCGTCGCGCCCCTGCGGCAGCACTGAACGCAGCCAGCCCGACGGCCGCTCCGGCGACGTCGACGAGAAAGTCGAGGAGCTGCATGTCCCGGTAGGGCAGCGGCCCCTGCACCAGCTCGATGACCCCACCCAGGCCCGCGGCCAGCCCCAGTACTACAGTGAGGTCACGGGCGCGCGCCTCCCAGCCCCCCAGCGCGACGACGAGCAGAAATCCCAGAAGCGCGTAGGCGGCGAAGTGGCCCGCGGTGGTCAGCAGGTCGTCACGGCCCTCGGCGACGGCGTGAACGACCCCCTGCGTGGGGAGTACGCCACTCACAAGGACCACCAACGCCCAGCCGACGGCGGCGACACGCCAGCGGCGACGCGAAGCCATCAGCGAGCGACCCCGCCGGCGGCGGGAGCGGCGAAGCTCTCGCCGCCGTCCTCCACGAGGACCGTCACGACGCCGTCGTGCAGGATGATGCGCGCGTGCGCGGTGTCGGCAACGTGGTTCCCCAGCCCGAGACAGGCGGCGGCACGCAGCACACCGCAGTCGAGGGGGTAGTCGAATCCGGAGAGCGTCACTGTCGCGTCGGCCCCGACGGGAGCAAGGGAGACGCGGGTGCCGGCGCCCGCGTCGAGCGTGACGGCGGCGGGCGCGACGAGCACGCGCACGCAAAGCCGCGGCGCCACCAGGCGCGCGGTCACACCGCGCGCCGCCAGGCGCCGCAGGATCGCCAGATGGCCGAGGGTGTGGTCGAGGGCGCCGGTGCCGCCGGCGAGCACGAGCTCGCCGGCCCCCCGGCGTAACGCCTCATCCACAGCCAGTTCGCCGTCGGTCGCGTCCTTACGCGCCGGATGTCGAACGAGTTCCACTCCGGCGGTCCGCAGCCGCTGCACGTCTTCGGCGCCGAGCGAGTCGAAGTCCCCGACCACGGCGTCGGGCCGGGCCCCGATGCCGAGTAGAAACCTGGCGCCGCCATCGGCGGCGAGCACGATGCCCGCCCTGTCGATCCAGTCGCCATAGTAGCCCGGGTCGCCGTACTCGCCGTCGAGGAACACGACGGCAAGCGGACGAGCCGCCTCCTCACGGGTGCTCCCGTCGCTCACGAGATCACGCGGCGTTCTGCAGGGAAGGCGGCGTCGTAGGCCCGGAGCAGCGGCCACAGCACCACTGCGGTGACCACAGCTGAGGGCAGCAGATACAGCAGGTTGTAGGTGATCGAGTACAGCCACGACGCCTCCCACGCCGGAGCGTACTCGGCGAAGAAGATGAGCCCGGACAAGAAGTGGCAGGCGAGGCGGGCGCCCGTCCCCAGCGCCACGGCACCGGTCAGCTGCGCGACGCCGCGGGCTCCGGCCGGGGTCCCGACCGGCACGAGACCGGCGAGCCCGAGGGCGGCGAAGGCGAGCGGGTAGTCGAGAACGGCCTGAAGGGGGTGGTAGATGTAGGGCGTCCCGGCGACACCGATCAGCTGCAGCAGCCCGAAGAGTCCGCCCGCGACCACGCCGGGCACGACTCCCCGCCTCAGGGCGATGAAGAGGATGGGCAACATCTCAAGCCCGAAGGAGCCGCCCTGCGGCATGCGCAGCGGGAACGCCTGGGCGATCCAGCTCAGCACAGCGGCCAGGGCGATGGCGACACCGATCTCCGCGACCGCCCGCACCCCCCAGTGAGCCGGATTGAGGTTGAGCCGCGCGCGCATGTCTTGGGCAGGGCTCGGTGGGTGGACCAGTGGAGTGCTCATCACTCTATCTCTCCCTTCGCTGGCATTACCCAGCAGCGCCGGCAGGCGCCGCCGCCCATCAGGGCGGTCAGGTTCGACGCGTCGGCGCTAGGAAGCGCCATCTCAGCTCCTCATGCAGGAGCTCCGCAGGACAAGTCCAGTGTACCGCGGGGGCGAGCGGCAGGCCATCGGCGTTTCATTCCAGGGGCAGCCAGTTCACAAGCCGTTGTGGAGAATGTGGATAACTATCTTTTGCCTAGCTATCAGGCTCACAATCGGCGCGGAAAAGGCGTTGACGACCACGGGTTCCCTTGACACGACGCACACGGTTCACTAACGCATGGAACATGCCGCTGAGTAGGCACTTCATCGTCCCAACGATGGAGGCCGCGTAGGTGAGCGGAGCCCTCAGGCGTGGGGCGCTCGGAGTGGGTGCCCCGTTGCTCAAGGACCCGCCGTGAAACCGCCGTTTCCACAAGTCCCGCAAATTGGGCATGTCTGGGGGATTCCGGCGAAGCGCTTTCCACATATCTTGAACAGCCTGTGGATAACTTCGCAGTTTCACCTGCAAAACAGGGTTTCGTCACCCTCCATGAACGGTTTCGGGACGCGTGGCGCCCTCTGCTATACTCGGCGCCCCTATGGAGTCGTTCCTCGACAGGCTGCTCGCCGACGAGGGGGCCGCCATCCAGCAGCCCGCGTCGCGGGCCGCCGAGCGCGCGGCCCCTCCCTCCGCGACGACCTCCGCCACCACCTCGCGGCCGCGAACAGGCGGCGCGGCTGCCCCGGACGGCCCCCTCCCTGACGTCCCGCTCGGCCTTGAGGCGCCGCGCATCGCGATCTACGACACACTCACAAGCCCGCCCCGGGTGATCGCGGTCGAAGAGTCCGACCTCCCGGCGCTCATCGCATCCCTCGCGGAGAAGACCTACCACTACTGCCGCGAGCAAGGCGGCCAGGTGCCGTACTCCGTGATCCAGGAGCTCATCGAGAACCTCCTCCACGCCTACTTCCTCGACGTCGTCATCACCATCCTCGACAACGGTCAGACCATCCGCATCTCCGACCACGGGCCCGGCGTCGACGACAAGGACCGGGTCTTCCTGCCGGGATTCACGACCGCGACCGCCTACCAGCGGCAGATCATCCGGGGGGTGGGCTCGGGGTTGCCTCTCGCGCGCGAATCGCTGCAGTTCCTGCGCGGGATCCTGACCGTCGAAGACAACCTTGGTGGAGGAGCCGTCTTCACGATCAAGATGCCGTCGGCGGCGGAGGCGCAGGCGCCGGCCGCAGGCGCCCCAGAGGTCAAGCTCACGACGCGCCAGACCAAGGTGCTCGTGTTGCTCATGGAGCTTGGTTCGGCCGGCCCCACGGCCATCGCCCGTGAGCTCGGCTTCTCCCCGGCAACGGTGTTTCGCGAACTCGTTGTACTGCAGGACATGGGGTTGATACACTCGCTCGGCGACGGCAAGCGAGCCTTGCGCGAGGAGGGTCTTCGCCTCCTCGAGAGCATCCTCTGACCGACGTTTTCAAGTATCCCCGGCGGGCCGCCGCATCCCCGGGGCTCGGCGGACGGGGCACCGACGGACGACCAGCTCACACTCATCTGGGACGAAGCGAAGAGGAACCTTCGCGGCCGCATCAACGAGGCCGCCTTCCAGTTCTGGTTCGACCGCACCGTGCCGATCGGCCTCGACGACGGCGCCTTCGTGATCGGCGTGCCCAACGACTTCGCCCGCGAGTGGATAGAGCGCCGGCTCGCGGGCCAGGTCGCCGAGGCGCTCAGTGAGGTCCTCGGCGACAAAGTAGATGTCCGGGTCGTGGTCGACGCACGGGCGGCGGAGTTGCCTGCGACCACGCCGCCGGCCGAGGCCGGCGGCGAAGAGCCGGCGCAGCCGGCCCGCCCGCCGGCCTCCTCGCCATCCAAGCCGCGCCGCGCCAAGAGTGCCACCCGCGCGGCACGCGTTGCCAGCGGCCTCAACCCGCGCTACGTCTTTGACCGCTTCGTCACCGGTCCGCACAACGAGTACGCTTCGGCCGTCGCACACAGCGTCGCCGACTCGCCGGCCACCGCCTACAACCCCGTGTTCATGTACGCCGACACGGGGCTCGGCAAGACCCACCTGATCCAGGCGATCGCGCACGCGACGCTCGAGCAGCACCCCGAGTTGCAGGTGCGCTACGTCACCGTCGAGCGCTTCACCGACGATTTCATCAACGCGGTCACCGACAAAGGCCGCATCGAGGGCTTCAAGCAGGCCTACCGCGACAACGACGTACTACTCATCGACGACGTGCAGTTCCTGGTCGAGAAGCAGCAGACCCAGGTGGAGTTCTTCCACACCTTCAACGCACTCTACGAGGCCGGCAAGCAGATCGTGATCACCAGCGACCGGCCGCCGCGCGAGCTCGAGGCGCTCGAGGAGCGCCTTCGTTCGCGCTTCGGCCAGGGCGTGGTCGTCGACATCAGCCGGCCGGACCTCGAGACGCGCATCGCCATTCTGCGCAAGCAGGTCAAATGGGAGGGCTTCGAGATCGCCGAGCCTGAGGCTCTCGAGTGGATCGCGCAGCGCGTCAGCACCAACATCCGCGAACTCTACGGAGCGCTCACCCGGGCCGTGAGCTTCGCCTCCATCCGTGGCACGGAGGTCACCCTCGAGATCACCAAGGAGGCCTTGAAGGACATCCTCCCCAAGGCCTACCAGCACCCAGTGACCATCGAGATGGTGCAGGCCGAGGTCGCCCGGCAGTTCGGCATGCACGTCAACGACCTGCGCGGCAACCGCCGCACGCAGGACGTCGCATACGCGCGACACATCGCCATGTACCTGTCGCGCGACCTTACGGAGGCGTCGTTGCCGCAGATCGGCGCACGCTTCGGCGGGCGCCACCACTCCACTGTGATCCACGCCGTCGACAAGATCGAGCGGCAGCTCAAAGATGGCCACGACCCTCAACTCCAGGATCTCGTCGCCCTTATCGGCGCCCGTCTCAAGACCGCTCACTGACGCTCGCCGCGCCACTCTCCACACCCCCTGTGGACGTTACCCCCTGAGACCTGTGGACGTTCACCAATTCCGCGCCGAAATCCGCTATGCTTCGCGGTAAGACCCACGCCGTCGCGGGAGGAGCGTCCGGTTCTGCACACACCGTCCACACTTCTATGCAGAGGCCGCCGCCCTTGCCACGCAGCGACAACAGCCACTCTCCGCATCGTCCACAGGGTCTGTGATGACGCTGAGGAGTAATTACTTCTCTTTCTTGTCATAAGGAGTCGGGATGAAGTTCACGTGTGATCGCTCTGCGCTGGTCGACAAACTCGGCGTCCTCGCGCGCGGAGTCTCCACGCGCAGCGCTCTCCCGGTGCTCTCCGGCATCCTTCTCGAAGCGAAGGAAGGCCGACTCGACCTCTATGCCACCGACATGGAGCTCTCGATCAAGGCGAACCTCGCCACTCCGGTCGAGCATGAGGGAGAGATCGTCGTACCGGCGCGGCTGTTCAGCGACGTCGTACGTAACCTCGCCGACGAAGAGGTCGTGGTCGAGGCCGGTGAGGCGGCGGTCAAGATCAGCGCCGGGCGTGCCGAGTTCTCGCTCAACGCCTGGTCGGCGGCCGACTTCCCCCAGACCTCGGCTTTTGACATGGAGGGCGCCTTCGCCGTCGGGCGCGAGCCCTTTGTGGAGACGCTGGGCAAGGTCGGTCGCGCGGCCTCACGCGACGAGACGCGGCCGATCCTCACCGGCGTGCTCATGACGATCCTCAACGACACCCTCAAGATGGTCGCGACCGACAGCTACCGGCTCGCCGTCAAAGAGACCACGCTCGATCGCGCTCTCGAGTCCGAGGTGCAGGCGATCGTCCCGGTCAAAGCGCTGGGCGAGGTCGCCCGCCTGGCCTCTGCGCTGGGTAAGGGTGACCTCGAGGTCGCCATCGGCGAGAACCAGGCGCTCTTTAAACTCGCCGACCCGGCCGGCGACGTGTGGATCGCGTCACGACTGATCGACGGCCAGTTCCCGAACTACAAGCAACTTCTCCCGGAGTCGTTCGACCATGAGGTCATCATCGATCGCGGGGCGCTCATGGCCACCGCCCGGCGCGTCAGCCTGCTGGCGCAGAAGAACGCGCCGATCCGCATGGCATTCACCGAGAACCGTCTCACCATGAAGGCGCTCACGCAGGATGTCGGCCAGGCGGAGGAGTCACTGGACATCGAGTTCGCCGGCGAGGCTTTCGAGATCGGCTTCAACCCGGCGTACCTCGTCGAGGGCATTGACGCCATCGCCGACGAGGCCGTACGGCTGCGCTTCACCACACCGCTGCGGCCGGGCCTCGTCAGCGGCGCGGCCGGCGACTTCGTGTATCTCATCATGCCGATCCGCCTCAGCGGCTGACGCCGCTTGGCGAGTGGCCGCGACCGCCGCGACATGGATGACGTCGCCGTCACCGGCCCTCTGCCTCTCGGGTCCTTTCTGAAGCTCGCCGGCGCGGCCGGCACGGGTGGTCACGCCAAGGTCCTCATCCAGACCGGCGAGGTCACGGTTAACGGCGAGGTCGAGATGCGGCGCGGGCGCACCCTGCAGCCCGGCGACGTGGTGGTCGCCGGCGGGCGGGAGTATCGCGTGTGGTCGTCACCGGCCTGAGACTCGTCAACTTCCGCTCTTACTGCGACGCCACGGTCCGCTTTGGCCCAGGGCTCAACGTGGTCGTGGGTGAGAACGCCACCGGCAAGACAAACCTGCTGGAGGCCGCATGGTTTGCCCTGCGCGGCAGTTCTCCGCGCACGCGCCGCGAGGAGAAGCTCATCACCTGGGGCGAGCGCTTCGGCCGGGTGGAGCTCCAGATCGACGGCCAGGCCGCAGGCCCTCAGGCCGTCGAGGTCGGATTCGCGCCCAGACAGGGCAAGCGTATCCGCTGGGGCGGGCGAGAAGTCACCTCGCTGGACGACCTGCGCGGCCGCAGCCAGGTCTTCATCTTCGTCCCCGAGAGCCTGCTGCTCGTCAAGGGCAGCCCGGCACGGCGGCGCGCCCACCTCGACGCCTTCGCCGCCGCGCTCGACCCCCAGTACGCCGCCGCCGCCCGCGAGCTGCAGGCGGTGCTGCGCCAGCGCAACGCCCAGCTTGCGGCGGTCAAGCACGGCGCCGACCCAGCCGCGCTCGACCCTTGGGACGCCCAGTTCGCGCGCGTCGCCACCGAGTTGGGCCGCCGCCGCCGCGATCTTGTCGACGAGCTGGCTGGGCGCTTCGCCGAGACCGCCTCCGCACTGGCCCCCGCCGACGAGCACTTCACCGTGCGGCTCGTCGCCCAACTCGAGGGCGTCGGGTACGACGAGACGGCGCTGCTCGAGGAGTTGCGCGCACGCCGACCGGGCGAGGTCGGCCGGGGCCTATCGCTGTTCGGACCGCATCGCGACGACCTCCGCTTTCTCGAGGTCGGAGCCGCAGCGGATGCGGTCGGGCCCGAGGACCCAGCCGGTAGCGCCGATCCAGTCATGCCATCTGGACTCATCACAGTGAGCGGGCCGGCATGTGGCCCGATCGAGTTGCCGCGCGGCGGCCGCGACCTGCGGTTGTTCGGCTCTCAGGGCGAGCAGCGCGCCGCCGTTCTGGCGCTGCTCCTGGCGGAGCAGCGGCTCGCGGCGGCACGTACGGGCGACCAGGGCAGCCTCTTTCTCGACGACGTGATGAGCGAGCTCGACGACGCGCGCCGCCGCTTGCTGATCCGTATGCTCACGTCGGCAGGCCAGGCGATCATCACCACGACCAACCGTCACTACTTCACCGACGAAGAGCTGGCGACGGCGACGGTCGTGGACCTCCCGCTCGACGGCTCTCTGGCGGCGGGAGAGGCGGTGCCGCCGGCGGACGCGTCCGGGCCGGCGCCTCCGGAGATCGACGCGCTGTGAGCGACCAGCGGCGACCGGGGGGGACAAGTGCCCCCATGGGCGCTCGTCCGCTATGGGTTCTGGCCTATTTTGGGAGAGTCACGGGTGGGGCCATCCCGCCACCGGCCTCAGAAGGAGGTCCCCGGGTGCTCGGCTCGATGAGGCGGTCTTATCATGACTGAGCCGCGGCGCGGTCCGCGCGAGGATCCACCACGAACGCGCCGCGACGGGTTGCCGCGCCGGGTCGGCGAAGTGCTGGGCCCGGCCCTTGACCGCCTTGCCACCAGCGACCAGGCGCGTGCGTACTCGGCGTGGGCGCGCGCCGTCGGCGACCAGGTGGCCGCCAGCACGCGCGCCAAGGGCTTTGGACGCGGACGCCTCACGGTCGAGTGCGACTCGTCGGTGTGGGCCAACGAGTTGACCTACCTTGGCCCGCAGATCCTGCGGCGCATGGACGAGATCTTACCGGGGCACCCGGTGAAGCAGTTCCGCTTCGTCGTCCACGCGCGGCCCGCGGGAGCCACCGGGCAGGAGAGCGATACCCCTCCGGCGAGCGAAGAACGCCGGGGCGAAGCGCCCGCGCCGGCCGCCTACGGAGCGGCGCGAGCCGAGGCGGAGGCAGTGCACGACGAGCGGTTGCGGGCGGCCATCGAGGCTGCTCTGCGGCGGTCTTCGGAGGAGCCGCCGCCAGCTCCCGGCCTCCCTGCCCCCGATGGTTGACAAAAGTAGTCGTTTTGCGGCGCTTTTTGTGCGCTCTCAAGGTCGCCCTGAGGCTACGGGTTTGGTATACTCAGGCAGGCAGGTTCCGCCTGCCTCCCGTTTGTCTGTCCCGCCCCTCGGCGATAGCGAGGTCGAGTGAAAAAGCCGCATTACGACGCCCAGGATATCCAGGTCCTCGAAGGTCTGGAGCCGGTCCGCGAGCGGCCCGGCATGTACATCGGATCCACCGGGCCGCGAGGTCTTCACCACCTCGTGTACGAGGTGGTAGACAACTCCGTCGACGAAGCGATCGCCGGCTACTGCACAGGCCTCGTCGTCACCATCAACCCGGACAACTCGGTCACCGTAGTCGACGACGGCCGCGGCATCCCTGTCGGCATCATGGAGAAGTACGACCTGCCTGCGGCGACCATCGTCCTCACGATGCTGCACGCCGGCGGCAAGTTCGGCGGCGCCGGCTACAAGGTGTCCGGCGGCCTGCACGGCGTCGGCGT
>JBBQFA010000039.1:0-12863 GCA_038321515.1 Thermoleophilia bacterium
TACGAGAGGACCGGGGTGAACAGACCTCTGGTGTATCAGTTGTCGTGCCAACGGCACTGCTGACTAGCTACGTCTGGAAGCGATAACCGCTGAAAGCATCTAAGCGGGAAGCGCGCCTCGAGATGAGATCTCCCACCATCTAGAATGGGTAAGGGCCCAGGTAGACCACCTGGTTGATAGGCTGGATGTGTAAGCACAGCAATGTGTTCAGCAGACCAGTACTAATCGCCCGAGGGCTTGACCTTGATCTTCAATGCCGCTCTGCAGTTTTCAGGTCCGTGTCCGCGTGCCGGCACGACTGTTTGTGCGCCTGTGTGAGGCGCCGGGTTTTCGGCGGTCATAGCGGAGGGGTCACACCTCTTCCCATTCCGAACAGAGAAGTTAAGCCCTCCAGCGCCGATGGTACTTCAGGGGCAACCTTGCGGGAGAGTAGGACGCCGCCGGATTTGTTTGACGAAGGCCCGTGAGTCTCAGGACTCACGGGCCTTCGTCGTTAAGGACTGCCCGGGGGGACCGGACTTCCGGAGATGAGAGGCATCCCAGTCCGGTCACCCTCGACGCCCGAGGCTGGGCCCCGCGGTCAACGGGCAGGGCTCGGGGCCGCCGCCCGCAGGGCCGCCTCGACTGCGAAGTTCGCATGCTTCGCGGTCGCGGCGACGGATTCTGCGGCAAACCTCGCAGTGGCGTTGCGAAATCGTGTCTCGGGCATGTGGCGCATGGTAGCCTGTGGCCAGCGACTGAGGAGCGGCCGTGGCCAGAGCGAGGATCACCTACCTCTCCGATCGGGAGAAGGACTTCATCCACGAGAAGACACTCGAGGTGCTCGAGAAGGTCGGCGTGGCGTACAACACGCCGCGGGCGATCGAGCTGCTCGCCGGCGCGGGGGCGCAGGTGGACCGAGAGCTCCTCACCGCGCGGCTCACCTGGGACCTGATCGAGCCGGCGCTGAAGACCGTGCCGCGCACGGTCCTGCTCGCCGGCCGCGACCCCGCCCGTGACTGCGTGCTCGGCGGCGAGCGCCTGATCGCGACCAGCGACGGCATGACCACCTACATGCTCGACGACGCGACCGGCGAGCGCCGCGACGGCACGGTCGCCGACCTCGCCGACGTCACGCGGTTGTGCGACGGTCTGGACGAGATCGACACCATCTGGCCGTCGCCCAACCCCGGCGACGCCGACCCGGACGTGCTGCCGCTGGTGACGCAGGCGACCGTCGTGCGCAGCACGACCAAGCACGTCCAGGACGAGGTCCGCACGCCGGACATGGTGGAGCCGATCCTCGAGATCTACGAGGCCGCCTGTGGGGCGTCGCTCATGGAGCGCCCCGTCTTCTCGGTGACGAATTGTACGATCGCCCCGCTCCAGCACGACCGGGACATGACCGAGGCCAGCCTCAAGCTGGTCGACCGCGGCGTACCCATTGTCGTCCTGCCGATGCCGCAGGCCGGCACCACCGGCCCGATGACTCTGCTCGGTACCTGCATCCTCAACATGGCCGAACTGCTGTCCGGGATCGTCCTGTACCAGCTCGCCCACCCCGGCTGCGCGCTCATCTCCGGGGTGGGCTCGGCGGTCGCCGACATGCGCTCCGGCGGCTACATCGCGTCGAGCCCCGAGATCGGGCTCATCAACCTGATCTGCCTGGAGATGAGCCAGAGATACGGGCTGCCGACCCAGGCGACCGGCATGTCGGCGGACGCCAAGGGCGCCAACTTCCAGGCCGGGTCCGAGGGCGGCATGACGGCGCTGACTGCAGCCTTGGCCGGCGCCGATTCGCTGATCTCCGCCGGCGGGCTCGACGGCGTGCAGATATCGAGCTACGCGAAGTACGTGCTCGACAACGACCAGATCGGCGCCCTGCGCCGGTACCTGCGTGAGGGCGCGATCGACGAGACGACGGCGTTGATGGACGACATCCTCGAGGTCGGGATCGGCGGCCACTTTCTCGGGCGCAAGAGCACGCGTGCGTTCTCACGTACCGAGGTGTGGCGGCCGGCGGCCTTTCAGCGAGGCACGTTCGAGGAGTTCGCGCATCGCCCGCTGGCGGAGGCGGCGGCGGAGCGGGCCCGCGAGCTGATCAGGACGCACGAAGTGCCGCCGCTCACGGACGACGCGGAGAGGCACATCGACGCGGTGATCGCGCGCTGGCCGGATCGGCCGTGAGGCGAAAGGGGCGCGGTAATGCGAGCCAGGCTCACCTATCTGTCTGAGGCGGACCGCGCCTTCGTCCACGAGCAGACCGTGCGGGTGCTCGCGGAGATCGGCATCGGCTACAACACGCCCGAGGCGATCGACTTGCTGGAGGCGGCCGGCGCCGTCGTCGACCGCGAGCGTCTGACGGCGAAGCTGCCGTGGGAGCTCGTCGAGGGCTGCCTCAAGACCTGCCCGGGGCAGGTCCGGCTGGCAGCCCGCGATCCGCGGTACGACGTGGTCGTCGGCGACGGCTCGCTGACCTTCTGCGCCGACGGCACGGCGACGCACGTGCTGGACGACGTGACCGGACGCCGCGAGGAGGGCTCGGTCGCGTGGCTGCGCCGCACCATGCGTCTCTACGACGCGCTGCCGGAGGTCGACTACGCGTGGCCCACCATCTCGGCTCGCGACCTGCACCCGCTGACCGCGGGTCTTGAGATCGAGGCCGTGTCGCTGGCCAACCTCAGCAAGCACGTGCAGGACGAGGTGCGCGACCCGGCGCACGCGGCGCCCCTCGTCGAGATGTTCGAGGCGGTGGCCGGCGGCTCGCTCTGGGACCGGCCCATCTTCTCCACGATCGACTGTACCGTCGCCCCTCTGCAGCACGAGCGCGAGATGACCGAGGCGACCATGGCGATGGTGCGGGCGGGCGTGCCCGTGCTCGTGCTGCCGATGCCGCTGAGCGGCACGACGGCGCCGATGACGGTGCTCGGCACGATGATCGTCAATATGGCCGAGTTGCTGAGCGCCGTGACCCTCTTCCAGCTTGCGCAGCCGGGCTGCGGCATCATCTCGGGCATGGGCGCCGGCGTCGCCGACATGCGCAGCGGCCTGTACCTGTGCGGCGCGCCCGAGTGCGCCCTGATGAACGTGATCGGCATCGAGATGAGCCGCTTCTACGGTTTGCCGTGCACGGGTAGTGCGATCACCTGCGACGCCAAGGCGAGCAACCAGCAGGCCGGCGCGGAGGGCATGCTTACGGGCACGGCCTGCGCCTTCGCCGGCGCCGACACCATCCTCGCCTTCGGTTGTTCGGACGGCGCCCAGTCGCTCAGCCTCGCCAAGGTGCTGCTCGACTGCGACTCCGTCGGTGCCTTGCGGCGTCTCGTGCGCGACGACCCCATCGACGCGACGCGGGCGCTCTTCGACGACATCGCGGCGGTGGGCATCGGCGGTCACTACCTCGGCCGCAAGAGCACGAGGGCCTTGCACCGTGGCGGCGAGGTCTGGCAGCCGCGGCTGTGGCAGCGCGAGTCGTTCGAGCAGTACGAGGGGCGGCCACTCGTGGCGGAGGCCGCCGCTCGCGCCGATGAGATCCTCGCGGCGCACGAGGTCCTTCCACTCGACGACGATGTCGCCGCCGAGATCGACGCCATCGTCGAGCGGTTCGCCCGGAGCGTCGGAGCTCCGGACGACCGTGTCGCCTGGCGAGGCCGGAGGTGAATGCCGTGGACGTCGTGATCCGCGAGACCGACGATCTGGCCGCCGTGAGGGAGCTCGGTGTGCGCAGCGGGCTGGACGAGTCGGAGCGGGAGGGCGAGGTGATCCTTGCGGCGTGGGGCGCCTATGCCGGGGGCGCGCTCATCGGCGCCATCGTCCTCGAGCGTCGTGAGGGGATGGACATGGTGAACTGGATGGCGGTCGACGACGGCTGGCGGCGTCGCGGCGTCGCGGCACGACTGTACGCCGCCCTCGAGGCCGAGGCCGGGCGGCGAGGCATGCATCGGCTGTGGGTGACGGCGCGTAACCCGGCGTTCTTCGCGGCGCAGGGATTCGCCGCGGTCCCGCCGGGCAGAGAGGCCGACACCCTGCTCGGCGACTGCCTCGACTGCGAGCAGTACGGGCGCGCCTGTACGCCGCAGGCGCTGTCCAAGTCGATCGACGATGCCGGCCCCGAGCCGGGCTCTTGAGTCTGGAGGAGACCGTGGCACGACCGAGATTCCAGTACTTGAGCGACGCCGACAAGCAGTTCGCCCACGAGCAGACCATGCGCCTGCTCGCCGAGGTCGGAGTCGCCTACAACACACCCACGCTCACCACTCTCCTCCGCGACGCCGGAGCGACGGTCGACGCGGAGCACCTGACCGCCAAACTGCCGTGGGAGCTCGTGGAGAGCTGCCTGAAGACGGTGCCGCGCGACATCCTGCTCGCGGGCCGCGACCCGGCCTACGACTGCCGCGTGAGCGACGCGGGCATGATCTACACGAGCGACGGCGCCGCAACGTACATGCTGGACGATCTGACCGGCGAACGGCACGAGGGTACGGAGGCCGACCTGGCGGCGATGATGCGCCTCTACGACGCCGTGCCCGAGATCGACTTCACCTGGGCGACGATCACTCCCGGCGACGTCGACTCCCGCGTCGGCAACCTCGAGATGGCGCGCATCACCTTCGAGAACTCGCGCAAGCATCTGCAGGACGAGGTGCGCACGCCCGACCAGGCGCCGGTGATGATCGAGCTGCTCGAGGCGATCGCCGGCGCTCCTCTGCGCGAGCGGCCGATCTGGTCGGCGACCAACTGCACGATCGCCCCACTGCAGCACGACGCGGAGATGACCGAGGCGCATGTCCTGATGGCGAGGGCCGGCTGCCCGATCTTCGTGCTGCCGATGCCGCAGATGGGTACGACCGGGCCGATGAGCGTGCTCGGCACTAGCATCCTCAACATGGCCGAACTGCTCAGCGCGGTCGTGCTCTTCCAGCTGGCCGCGCCCGGCTGCGCCATGGTCTCGGCGGTCGGCTCCGCGGTCGCTGACATGCGGAGCGGTCTCTACCTCTCCGGCGCGCCCGAGGACGGACTCATCAACATCGTCTGCATCGAGATGAGTAAGTTCTACGGGCTGCGCACGCAGGGAAGCGCGGTGAGCTGCGACGCCAAGGCGTGCGATCTTCAGGCCGGCGCCGAAGGGATGCTCACCGGCCTCGCCAGCGCGCTGGCTGGAGCCGATGTGATGCTCGCTTTCGGGCTCATGGACAGCGCGCAGACGGCGAGCCTGGCAAAGACGGTGCTCGACGCCGACACCGTCAATGCGATCGAGCGCTTCATGCGCGACGACCCGGTCGACGAGGCGCGCGCGCTGGTCGACGACATCGTCGCCGTCGGCATCGGCGGCCACTTCCTGGCGCGCAAGAGCACGAGGCGGATGTACCGCGGTGGGGAGCTCTGGCAGCCGCATCTGTGGCACCGCGGCACCTTCGACCAGCATGCCGGGACACCACTGGTGAAGGACGCCTGGGACCGCGCCCAGCGGTTGATCGGGGAGAGCGACGTGCCGCCGCTACCGGACGACGTGCGGCGGCACGTCGGCAGGCTCATCGCGGAGTACCTGGAGCGCCGGAGCTGAGCCGGTACGGCGGCGCCCGCCGGCGTCGCGCGCTCCGGGGAGTAGACTTGGCGCCGACCACGAGAGGAGGCCGGATGGGACACATCAGGGCGGGGCTGACAGACGCGACGTGGACATGAGCGGGGCCGAGGAGACCGTGCTCGGGCTGTTCCCGCTTGGCCTCGTGCTGCTGCCGGGGGAGGTCCTCCCTCTCCATATCTTCGAAGAGCGATACAAGAAGCTCATCGGAGAGCGCCTTGAGGGCGGAGAATTCGGCATCGTGCTCGCCGAGAAGGACAGCGTGCGTGAGTGCGGGTGCTCCGCGCGGGTCGTCCAGCTCGTCGAGCGTCTCGACGACGGGCGCATGAACGTGCTCATCGAGGGGGAGCGCCGGTTCCGGCTCATTGAGGTGCGAGAGCCCGGTGAGCCGGAGGCGGACTACCTCAGCGCGTCCGTCGACTACTACCGCGACGCCGCGCCCGAGGCGACGGAGGAGCTCCGGGCTGCGGCGCTCGACCTGTTCCGGCGCCTCCTGCTCCTGCTGATGGACGTGGAGAGCCCGCGCGAGCCGACCGGCGAAGGGCCGCTGTCGTTCCGGGTGGCGACCGCCGTCGACTTTGGCGCACCGCTCAAGCAGGAGCTGCTCGAGTCGC
Organism: Thermoleophilia bacterium; assembly: GCA_038321515.1. Lineage (GTDB taxonomy): Bacteria > Actinomycetota > Thermoleophilia > UBA2241 > UBA2241 > CAIXSE01. The sequence continues at coordinate 6,175 of JBBQFA010000039.1, forward strand.
TCAGCGAGGAGCAGCGGCTCGAGACGCTGGTGACCGTGATGACGACGCTCTTGCCGCGGCTCGAGCTGCGCAAAGTGCGCGAAGAGGCGATTCGCGGCAACGGCAAGGGATACTGAGTCAGGGCAGCAGCACGATCTTGCCGAGGTGGTCGCCCGCCAGCAGTTCGTGGGCGCGGCGCGCCTCTGCCAGCGGCAACTCGATGCCGATGACCGGCTTCACCTTGCCGGCGGCCGCCATCTCAGCGATCTCCCGCGCGATCGCCGCGACACCGGCGCGCCCGGCGTTGTTCAGGTTCATGAACAGCACTGAGACGTCTTTGCCGATCGCCTCCCCGATGGGGATGCTCGCGTCGGGTGCGGGCCCCTGGCCGGTGCCGACGATGCGCCCACCCTTGGCGACCAGCTTGACGTCGAGCGGGAGGTTGACGCTGATGACGAGCTCGTGGACCAGGTCCACGCCTTTGCCGTCGGTGAGCTCGAGCACGCGGGCGACGACGTCTTCGGTCTTGAAGTCGATGACCGCCTCGGCGCCGAGGCCGAGGACGAGCTCCTCGGTGCCCGGGCCGCTGGCCGTCGCCAGGACGCGGGCGCCGAGCGCCTTGGCCAGCTGTACCGAGGCCGACCCGACGCCTCCGGCGGCCCCTTGCACGAGGACCGTCTCGCCCTGCTTGAGTGCTCCCCGCGTGACGAGCCCGTAGTAGGCGGCCGGGAAGACCATCCCGAGTGCGGCGGCGTCGACGAACGAGAGCCCGTCGGGGATGGGGACCACCTGGGTCTCGGCGATCAGCGCGTATTCCGCGTAGCTACCCTCGCTGCCGATGCCGAGGCCGCTGAAGGACACACGGTCGCCGACCTTGACCGAGGCGATCTCGGAGCCGACCCGCTCGACGACGCCGGCGCCGTCCGAGCCGAGCGTCTTGGGCGGCTGTTTGGGCGTCGGGAAGCGGTTCTCACGCACGGCCACGTCCACCGGATTGACGGTGGCGGCCGCTACCTTGACCAAGATCTGGGACGGCCCCGGGTCGGGCGTCGGGATGTCCTCGTAGAAGAGTACTTCGGGACCACCGTAGTCGTGCATGCGCACCGCTTTCACTGCTGCCTCCTAAGGGGAGTGAAGATCGAGAATCGTCTACAGGGACTGTACCCGCAGGGCGACCGGGGCTCACGGACGATCGTGTCCATGAGCCCCGGTCGCCTCTCGCGGACGCCGCGGATCGGTACCAGGAGCGCGGCTGCCCCGGCCGCCGGCTCGCGCGGGCGGCGCTCAGGCCGGCAGCGACGGCTGCGCCGGCTGCCGGCGGCCGCGCCGCAGCCGCCGGATCGCGTACCACACGACGAGGCCGGCAGCGCCGAAGACGACGATGAACGGCAGCAGCGCGGTCAGCACGAGGCCGGTGACGCGGGCGCCGTGGCCGAGCAGCGTGACGGAGTTCCAGAACGTGCCGCCGAAGGTGTCGCTCGAGTGGGTGATGGCGGGCTGCGCCGAGTCCTTCTCACGCAGGTAGATCGATAGCGTGCCGTAGGCGGTCATCTCGCGCAGGGACTTGAGCTGCGCGCTGAGCTGCTCGATGGTCAGCTGCACGGCGTCGATGCGGTCCTGGACGGTCAGCATCTGGTTCACGTTCGTGGTCTCGCCGAGAAAGCCGACGAGGCGCCGCTCGACCGCACTGAAGTGGCGCAGGCGTGCCTGCAGGTCGACGTACTGCGCGGTCACGTCCTCACTCGAGGTCGACACGCTCTGCACGTGGCCGAGTGCGGCGAAGCGCTTCAGGGCACTGTCGAACAGGCGCTCGGGCACGCGCACGGTCAGCGTGGCGTAGGGGTCTGCCATCGCGCTGGATGACGTCGGAGTGCTGCCCTGCGTGTCATCGACGGGGGCGCCGAGCGGCTGCGGCTCCATCGGCCCGATGATGCCGGGCTGCTCACTGCCCACGGCACTCGACATGACGTAGCCGCCCATGGCAGTGGTCATGCTCTTGATCCGATCGACGCTCGAGAGAAGCGTGCCTCGGGCCACGAGCAGGGAGAGGTCGCCGGTACGTAGCAGATGATGGGCGGACGGGGTGGAGGCGGGGGGGATCGCCGCCGACACGTCTTGTACGGCGGCGGACTCGCCGGACGTGCTCTTGCCGGCGGTGCCGGTGTCGACGCCCTGCACCGGCGCCGCCGCGCCCCCGGCGGAGCTGAAGGTGTCGAGCGCTCGCTGGACCGTGCCGGCGATGACATTGTCGCCCGAGCTGGTCGTGCGGCTCACGAAGCCGACCACCGCGAACAGTCCCAGTACGGCGACGACGGCCAACGGGATGACGACCTTGAGATTGACCCTGCGTCTCATAGTGCCCCTCCTCCTCGGGCCGCGTCGGTCGCGGCATATGCGTCACACGCGGTGAGACGCCGGGGCGGGATGAAGGGTTCGTGAGCGCTAGTCTTCGAGCAACTCCTCGGGAGGGGCGAAGCCACGACGCATCGTGTTCTCGGTGATCACGCGCGGCTCGAGGAACTGGAGCAGGTAGTCGGGGCCGCCGGCCTTGGAACCGACGCCGCTCATCTTGAAGCCGCCGAAGGCCTGACGCTCGACCAGCGCGCCGGTGATGCCGCGATTGATGTAGAGATTACCGACGCGGAACTCGCGGCGCACGCGCGCGATCGCGGCGGGGCTTCTGCTGATGAGCCCGCCGGTTAGCGCGTACCTGACGCCGTTGGCGATCGCCAGCGCCTCATCCATGTCCGCAGCCTTCATCACCGCCACCACGGGGCCGAAGATCTCCTCCTGGGCGATCACCGCGTCGGGGCGCACGCCGACGAAGACATGCGGCGCTACGTAGTACCCGCCGCCGGGCCAGCCGCCGGGAGGCGGCTCGACGACGGCAGCCAAGGTGGCCTCGCGCTTGCCGGCCTCGATATATGCCTTGATCTTCGTCCTCGCGGCGGCGCTGATCACCGGCCCGACGCGTGTCGCCGGGTCCTCGGGCGGGCCCACGGTCAAGCTCCTGGTCGCCGCGACGAGGCGCCGAACGAAGTCGTCGTAGGCCGATTCGAGCACGATGACGCGTGAGGCGGCCGAGCACTTCTGCCCCTGATAGTGGAAGGCCGAGACGATGACTTCGCTGACGGCGACGTCGAGGTCGGCATCGCTGTCGACGATGATGGCGTTCTTGCCGCCCATTTCGGCGATCACCTTCTTGACTCCGTCGGCGGAGGGGTTCAGGGCGGCTTGGCTGATGATGTGCAAGCCGACATCCATCGAACCGGTGAAGGCGATGAGGTCGATGCCGGGGTGACGCACGAGAAAGTCACCGACCTCTGCGCCCGGGCTGGGCAGATAGTTGACGGTGCCGGGTGGGGCACCGGCGGACTCGAGCAGGCGCACCATGTGCGCCGCGATCAGCGGTGTCGGACCGGCCGGCTTCACGATCACGGGGTTGCCGGCCACGAGGGCCGCGCTGGTCATGCCGGTGATGATCGCGAGGGGGAAGTTCCACGGCGCGATCACGAGCGCGACGCCTCGGGGCTGATAGAAGTAGACGTTGTGTTCGCCGGGCGCGTGGCCCATGCGCCTCGGCTTGCCGAGGCGCAGCATCTCGCGCCCGTAGTACTCGAGAAAGTCGACCGCTTCGTCGACGTCGCCGTTTGCCTCGCGGCGGGTCTTGCCGCCCTCGAGCGTCATGAGTGCCGAGAGCTGCATCGTCTCGGCGCGCATCAGATCCGCGGCCCGGAACAGCACGGCGGCGCGGGCGGCCGGCGTGGCGTCCCGCCACGCCGGCAGGGCCGCCTGTGCGGCGGCGACGGCGGCCTCAGCCTCGGCGCGACCGCCGTACGAGGTCGTCCCGATCGTCTCGTTCGGCGCTGCCGGATCCACCGACTCAAGCGTCCGGGCCGTCTCGATGTCGCGGCCGCCGATGCGCAGTGGATAGCGGCCGCCGAAACGGGCGCGAACGGTGGCGAGTGCCGCGTCGTATGCGAGCCGGTTCTCTTGCCGCGAGAAGTCGGGGTGCGGCTGGTTGTGAAAGGGCCCCGGATCGCCGGGATCGGTGGCCGCGATCACCGGCAGCCGCTGCGGCCTGGCGCCGAAGTCCGGCGACGTGACCGGCGGCTGGATGAGCTCCTCCACGGCGGTGCCCTCCACGAATGTCTGCCGCAAGAACGAGTCATTGGCAGTGTTTTCGAGGAGCCGCCGGACGAGGTAGGCCATGCCGGGGATGAGCTCCCCCACGGGGGCATACTCGCGCAGGCGCAAGCCCATTCCGCGGATGGCGCCCTTGATCGGCTCGCCCATCCCGTGCAGCATCTGGATCTCGAAGGCGTTGGCCGGGAGTCCGAGTTCGCGGGAGGTCTCGATGGCGACCGCGAGCGACCTGACGTTGTGACTCGCAAAGGCCGGCCGCACCTGCTCGGGGTGGCTCAGCATCTCTCGCGTCAATCTCTCGTACATCGCGTCGGTGTCGGGCTTGTGGGTGAACACCGGCACCGGCCAGCCCTCCTGGGCGGCGATCACCGTCTCGTAGTCCCAGTAGGCGCCTTTGACGAGCCGAAGGCTGAAGACGCGCTCGCGGCCTCGCGCCCATTCGACGAGCCGCGCGAGGTCGCGGTCGGCGTCGCGAAGGTAGGCCTGCAGCACGACGCCGGCGTCGTCGTACCCCCGGAACTCCTCCTCGTCGAGCAAGGAGGTGAAAACGCTCAGCGTGAGATCGCGATAGCGGAACTGCTCGAGGTCGAGGGTGAGGGCGGCGCCCGTCTCGATCGCCTTGCGAAAGATCGGTCGCAGGCGGTCCTTGATGGCGACGACGCTGCCGTCGAAGTCAACGGGGTCGATCTGGGAATACAGCGAGGTGATCTTGAGGCTGAGATTCACACGGGGCAGCGGACTCCAGGCGGCCTCGTCGACGGCCTTGACGGCCGGCCAGCCCGCCGCCTGGCCGGCGAGGCCGTCGAGCAGGTCGAGGTACGTCTGCTGGTAGGCGTGCGCCTCGGCTTCGCTCACGGTGGCCTCGCCGAGCACGTCGAGCGTGAACCCGATGCCGGTGGCGCGCAGGGATTTGAGGGCCGGGATGGCGCCGCGCGCGTCCCGGCCCACGATGAAGCGCTGCGCGAAGCTCTTCATCTGGCTGCGGATCACGGCGCTCGCCAGCGGGGCCATCGGCGAATGCTGCCCGGTCAGACTGATTCCCCAGCGCAGCGCCTTGGGCGCGGCGACGCCCTGGCGGGCGAAGTACTCGCGCAGGTGGCGGGCGATCTCGGAGCGGTTGCGCAGCGTGGGGAAGACGTCGACGAACCGCAGCATCTCGACCTTGAGCCGCTCGTCGGCCATCGCCCATTCCATGATCTCGCCCTGGAGACGCTCACGTGAGAGGCGGGGCGGCTTCTCTTCGGCCATCGCTGCGAAGATCGTGCGCGCCGTCGCCTGGATGCTCTGCTCGTTGTCGCGCGAGTCGGTCATGGCCTGTCCGTGACCGTCAGCGCGAGCGCTTGCCGAAGCGCTCGTAGCTCATCTTGCTGACCTGGCGCTGGGTCCTCGGCTTCTTGTGCTCCGCCGGGTGACCGATGCCGATGAGCGCCAGCACGCGCCAGCGACCGATGGGGATCCCCAGCACCTCGCAGCAGGCCTTCTCGCAGCCAACGACGTCGGTCGCGTTGTCCGGAGCGTCCTCGCGCATGCCGCACCAGACGCTCCCCAGGCCCAGGCCGGTGGCCTCGAGCAGGATGTTCTCGGCGGCGGCGGCGCAGTCTTCGATCCACCAGGGGTTTGCGGCGCCGTCGCCGAGCACGGCGACCACGAGCGGGGCCTTGTCGAGCATCCGGGTCCACCGGTGCATGCCCTTGAGCCGCCGCCGCGTCTCGGGGTCGCGCACGAAGACGAAGTGCCAGGTGCGCGCGTTGTTGGCGCTCGGCGCCGCGAACGCGGCGTCGATGAGGTGCTGCTCGTCCTCGAGGGACACGTCCTGTCGCGTGAAGCGGCGGATGCTTCGCCGCGAGAGCATCAGATCGAGTGCGTCCATCTAGGTCCCTTCGAAGTCGGCCGGGCTGAGGCGATTGTACCGCCTATCGGCATGCGCCAACCGTTGGCGGCCGCGCTACAATCGTCGACAGTCAAGGAGGCCTCATGGGACGACCGGCGGCGGATGTGAAGATCACTGAGTTCTCGATGGACGACCATCCCGTCGTGCACGTGCTCTGGCAGCGCGGCGACCTGTGGATGCGGCCGTCCGATGGGCCGGAGGCGACGGCGCTGAAGCTGACACGCGATCCAGAGCTGTTTCTGGTGGCGCGCGACGGCGAGCGGCGTGTCGTCGGCACCGTCATGGGTGGCTGGGACGGCCGCCGCGCCTACGTCTACCACCTCGCGGTCGCTCCGGAGCGGCAGCGCCAGGGTATCGCCGACGCGCTGATGGACGAGCTCGAGGAGCGGTTCCGCGGGCTCGGGGCCCTCAAGGCGAAGCTGCAGATCCTCGTCGAGAACGACGCCTCGAGGACCTTCTTCGCCCAGCGTGGCTACCTGCTCGAGTCCGACTGCGAGCCGTGGGGCAAGGAACTCGTGGAGGGCGGCGCGCCACCCGGCAGGTGATGACCCGCGGCGCCCCCGTGCGGGGCGCGAGGCCGGGCTGAGGCGCGCCACGTGGGCCCGATGCGCGGCTGATGCCTGCCCCTCCGCGTGCGAGACGGCAGCCGGCTCTCAGAATCGGGAGTCGGCGG
>JBBQFA010000040.1:0-12470 GCA_038321515.1 Thermoleophilia bacterium
TACGAGGACCTCGACAAGTGCTTCGAGATCCGCATCAAGGACTACGCGCTCTTCGACTCCCCCGTACCGCTGCAGGTGTGGAGCCAGGAGACCTTCTACACCGACTGCGCGCAGCCGCCGCTGCTCTACGAGGACGGGGAGTTCAAGCGCGTCGAGATCTTCGGGCGCCGCGAGCACTACGAGTTCCCGCAGCCGTTCGGCCTCGGCGCCGTGATCTGCCACGACCACGAAGAGGTCAGCACACTGCCGCGCCTGCTGCCCAAGAAGTTCGGCGACAAGGGCCTGCGCTACGTGGACTTCAAGATGGGCGGCCCCGAGGAGGGCATCGACGCCGACCTCGCCTTCGTCAGCTCGGGCATGGCCAGCAAGGAGCCCGTGACGCTCAAGGACGGTAGCAAGGTTCGGCCCATCGACGTCTTCGTCGCCTCCATGCCGCTGAACCCGCCGGCGGATGAGCTCGCCCGGCTCGCCCTGGCCGGCGAGATCACCGACTTCGGCGTCGTCACCGTGGACTGCATAGGCGAGAAGAACGGCAAGCCGGCCACCGTCGGCTACAACATCTTCCCGCCCGACATCAAGTTCGTGAACGGCCTGATCCCCGGCGGCACGAGCGTGAGCTACGGTACCAGCACTCCGGCCAGCATCTACGCCGAGATGATCGTCGAGGACAAGATCACCGACAAGGGCATGATCTGCCCCGAGGAGCTGCCGCGCAGCGTGCGCGACGCCTTCATCGCCGAGCTCGGTGTGCGCAACCTGCCGGTCACGCGCAAGGACGTCGTCGCCGCCAACTGACGCGCGAGGTACTGACTCCACGCACTCACGCGCGACGCACGAAGCCCCTGAGGCGCTCTCATTGCCGGGTGTGCAGAGGGCCGGGCGGCGAAAGCCGCCCCGGCCCTCCTTTCGTTCGTCACACATGTTCATGCGGATTCTGTGGCTGAGGCAGGTTCGCGGCGGACCAAGTCGCTGCGCCGCGATGGATGCCGCTCACCGGCGACTCGCACAATATGGACTCGAACCCATATCGCGCGAGTCGCGCGACGCAGGACCCGGTCTCGCCGCCGGCCCTGAAGCGCAGACGCCGCATGGGCCGGCGGGGCCGCCGATCGCGTCAGGCGAGCGGCTTCTGCATCACGTCGAAGCGGCGCCCCACGTGCATGCCGGACGCCTCGTAGACGCGCACCGCGTTCGTGACGTTCTGCGCGTCGACATACAGGCGCGCGACGGTCTGGCCGCGCTCGCGCAGCGTGGCGAACGCCGCCGCCAGCAAGGCGCGCGCGATGCCGCGTCCGCGCCACGGTCTGAGGACGGCCAGATCCCCGATTTCCGCGCCCAGCTCGCCTAAGGTCGGGATTACGTACCCCGTCAGATCGTCGCCGTCCCAGGCGAGCCCCCACAGGGTCGGGTCCGCGTCGCCAGCTTCGAGGTGGTGCAGCCGCCATTCCTCGAAGCCGCGCGCCTCGAAGAGGTGGTGCTCGGCGAACGCCTCGATGTCGACCTCCCAGACACTCCGGTCATCGATGCCCGGCCTGAACGCCCGCGGCTCGATACCCGCCGGCCACGACGCAGGCGGCGGTTCGCGACGGAGGTCGATGGCCATCTCGTAATACTGGCGCACAGGGACGAACCCGCGGGCATCAAGTGCCGCCAGGCGGACCGTGTCCGTGTCTTCGCACCAGACCACGAGGTGGCGCGCCGAGTCGTCCGCGCGACGTGGAGGGAGCTCGGCGGCGCGGGTCTCGATCGCATCGAGCAGGGCATCGCCGATCCCGAGGCCGCGGTGCCCGGGGTGGACGTGGTGGTCGGCGGTGACTTCGCCGGCTGTGTCCGGCCACACCCAGGCGACGCCCGCCACCGATCCATCGGGGGTCACGACGACCCACCAGTCCGTCGCCGGATTGCACTCCGGGTCCTTCCATTCCGTGGCCAGCTCGTGCTCGTGGCTCCGCGGCTCACCGGCGTCATGACTCTCCGCCGCATCGAGAACGGCCTGGGCCGCCGGCAGATCCGCCTGGGTGGGGTGGCGAAGCGCGTAGCCGTCCTGTAGCTGCATGGCAATCGATCTCCTTGGGCCGGCGGGCAACGAGCCGGGGCGCTCGGACGTCGTCATCCAGTCCGTTCAGCCTACTCCTCGACCCCGCAGAAGCGGAGCGTCGTGAGCACGAGTGTCTGCGCCGCGACGCGCAGCTCGTCGCTGGGCACGAACTCGTCGGGCATGTGCGCGACGCGAACGTCGCCCGGGCCGAATAGCACGGTCGGGATGCCGCCCACATTGACGAGCAGGCGCATGTCGGCGCCGTAGGTGACGCCCTCGATCGGCGGCGACTCCCCGGTGACAGCCGTCGCCGCCTCCGTCACCGCCGTGACGATCGGGTCCGCTGTGTCTGTGACCGCCGGATCGAAACGGCCGCCCCACCACTCGACTGTCGGCGGGTGCTCCGCGAGCCAGGAGTCGGCCGCGGCGGCGCGGGCGATCGCCTTCTCGAACGCCCGCCGGGCCGCGGGTGCGTCCTCTCCTATCGCCACCCCGTAGCGGCCCTCCGCGACCAGCGTGTCGGGCACGCTGCTCGCCCAATCGCCGGCGCGGACGGTGCCGACCTCGATCGGCCACGGCAGACGGAAGCGGGCGTAGAGCAGCGAGTACGGGTCGCCGGCGACGGCGGCACGCGCGGCGCCGGCGCAGCGCTCAGCCTCGAGTCGGCGCAGGGCCCCGAACAGGGGAGTGAACTTCTCGACCGCGCTCACGCCCTCCTCGCGAACGCAGCCGTGCGCCGACAGGCCGTGGACGACCAGACGGAACATGAGCGAACCCGCCTGCGCGGGAATGACGTGCAGCTCCGTCGGCTCGATGACGACCGCGCCGTCCGCCGTGTGACCACGAAGGATCGTCGCCAGCGTTCCAGTACCGCCGTCCTCCTCGCCGACGACACTGGCCACCGAAACACGGCCGCGCAGTCGCACGCCCGCGTCGCGGATGGCCTTGACCGCGGCCAAGGCGCAGCAGAGGCCGCCCTTCATGTCGACGGCGCCGCGGCCGTAGACCCGGCCGTCTCTGATTGCCGGGTCCCAGGGCGGCGTCGTCCAGGCGGCCTCGTCCCCCACAGGGACGACGTCGATGTGGCCGTTGAGCATGAGGTCACGGCCAAACGTCGAGGGGCCGGGCGCAGGCGGGCGGGAGTCGCCGGGGGCGAGGTCGCCGGCGCCGCTGCCTGCAGCAGCCCGGCCGGCTGCCTTCTCGCCGTACCAACCCACCACTCCGACCGCCTCGTCTCGCTCGACTTCGTGACACCAGTCGGGGTGACGACCGAGCTCGTCCAGATCGATGGCCCAGACGTCGGTCGCCAGACCAGCGGCGGCCATCCATTCGGCGACGCGGCGCTGGGCCGGGGACTCCTCGCCGTCGAGGCTAGGAATGGCGATCAGCTCGCGGAGGAATGCGACGAGGCCGTCCAGGTCGAGCGCCGCGAGGGCGCGCCGCTCCGCGGCGCTCAGCGCGGCACCGACCACGGCGCCGACATGCGGCGCCGGCCCGCCCGAGGCGGAGTAGCGATCGCGCGCGCTCACGGCTCTCCCGTCACTCCGGGTCGCGCAGCACCGGCCGCGTGAGGCAGGTCGGCCCGCCCTCGGCCTTGAACGACAGAGGCTCGCCGGGAAACGTGATGACCTCGCAGTCGGCCATCTCCAGCAGCTGCTTTGTCACCGGGCTGCCCTCGAGCATGATGCAGCGCCGCGGCGCGACGGTCAGCACGTTGGTGGCCTGCGTGTGCAGAAACTCCTCCTCGGGCACCTCGAGCAACCGCACGCCGCGGCGCTTGAGCTCGGTCCAGAACGCGGTCGGCATCAGCGACGGGTACGCGACCGCGAGATCGACGTCGACCGGGCTGATGAGACTGAGCAGATGCAGGCAGGCGTCGGGACCAGTGAAGTACGGCAGGTCGTAGTCGAGCACCGTGACGCCGAGCGGGCCGAGAAGACCGCGGAGCTGGCGAACGCCCTCGGCGTTCGTGCGAAAGCCGCGGCCGACCGCCACTGTGTCGTGGTCGAGCCACATGGTGTCGCCGCCCTCGGCGCGCGCCTCGCCCTCGAGGCGGCCGTAGATCGGCACACCACAGTCCTGGAGGGTGCGGCCGAGCGGCTCCTCCTCGCCGCGCCGCCGCTCCTTGCCCATGCTCAGCAGCAACGTGCCGCGGTCGGTGACCAGCACCGGGTCGAAGACGAACACGCTGTCGCTGTGGTCCGGCAGCGGCTCGTCGTGGTAGAGCACTTCGACGTCCCAGGCGCGCAGCGCGTCGGCGAACGCGTCATGCGCACTGCGCGCCGCCTCGAGGTCGATGGCGCTCGCGTAGTGCCACGCCACCGGGTCGGCGGCAGCCATCGCTTCGCCGGGCCGCTGCATCGCCACGCGACGCAGTCGCCCCACCATGCCCTGAGCACCGTATCCGTCGGCCATCGCGGCCTCCTTGCTCGCAGGCGACGGTCGCCGGTACACCCGGCGGCGGCGCCTTCATCGTCAGATCAGTCCGCCGCCGAGTCCCGCCATGACGCGCTTCGGCAGCGCGAAGCGCGCCGTGCGCAGCGGGTCCACGATCTGCGAGACCTGCAGGTCGCCGCCGGCACTCATGAGCATGGCGGCGATCTCGAAGGAGAGACCGAGCCGCCCTGCCAGCAGCGCTGCCATATCGCGCGTCGCGGCCTCTGCGGCGCCGTCCAGCGTCTGCGCCGAGGCGATGGTCGCGACCAGCTCCGCCGTCTCCACCACTGGGTTCACGATCTCCAGACCGCGGCGCACGTCGAGGCGCACGGTGATAGCACCCGCCACCTCCACGCCGGTGCCACAGATCTCGCCGTCGCCCATGGCCGCGTGCAGATCGCCGGCGGCGAACAGAGCGCCCTCATGTGCCACGGGCAGGTAGAGGATGGCGCCTTCGCCGATCAGGCGCGTGTCCATGTTGCCGCCGTGCGCGCCCGGCGAGGCCGTCGGCACGGGCTCTCCCGCCGGGGCCACGCCGATCACGCCGATCATCGGCCGCACAGGGACAGAGACACCGGCGGCGATGCGCGCCTCCGCGTCGATGATGGGCACGATGCGGTGGACCTGCTCGGGGAACGCGTCGGCGAGCACGCCGAACCCCGGGGCGACTGCCATCACTCCCTGGTCGCCGACCTCGATGCGCTCGACGAGGACGGCGAGCACGTCGCCCGGGCCGGCACCGTCAACGTACACCGGCCCCGTCGCGGGATTGATGCGGTCCCAGTCGACCGCGGCGAGCACGTCGCCCGGAGCGCGCACCTGGTCGTCGAAGCAGTCGGCGGTCTCGAGTCGGAGCCGCGTGCCGGCGGGCACGCGCAGGGCCGGCTCCGAAGCGCCGGAGAACGCGAAGACGCGATGGTCTTTGGTGAGGATGATCACGGCTGAGAGCGGCGCGGCGAGCCGGCCGGCCGATTCAGTCGCCGTGGATCTTGCGCCGCCACGGCGCCCACGAGGTGGGCCGGCTCATGTCGGCGTACTGATGCACGGGCGTGTCGGCCGGCTCTCTGACGACCAGCAAGCCGTCGACATCGACGACTCCGAGGCCGTCGGCCTGCAGGTCGGCGAAGAGGCTGACGATGCCGACCGCGTCGGCGCCACCGCCGAGCTCGTCGACCGACAGGGTGTGGTTCGCGAGCAAGCGCTTCCACGTGATCGTGAGCCGCTCCCACGTGAGGTCGACGCGCACGCCGCGCACGAGCAGTGCGAGGCTGTCGCCGCCGGACGCCACGATACGGGCGCTACCTCGCCAGAACACGAGCGGGAACTCCTCGCCGAGCGTCTCGGCGGTGCGGGCCTTCATCGCTTCGATCGAGATCATGATCCCTCCGAGGGAGCGCTGCAGGCGGTAGTGTATCGCGCCCGCGGTGCGGGCGGCCAGTCCGCTCTCGCCGGTCGCACGTTGCCGGGACATCGGACCTCGCGTTGCTCGCCCGGCGTGGCGCCAGTAGAAAGGCCGGGCGCCGCACTCTTTCTGCTCGCCCACCACGACGACGAGGTCTTCTGCGCCGGCCAGATAGCGCGCGCGCTGCGCGCCGGGCGCGAGGTCCGCATCCTGTGGGCGACTGCCGGTGGGCTGGCGCCGGCCGGCCGGCGTCTCGCCGAAGGCCGAGCCGTGGCACGTCTGCTCGGCCTGCCCGAGAGCGGCGTGCGTCTGCTGGGGCTTCCCGACCAGCACGCCGTGGAGCACCTCGCTCGCATCGAGGCGGAGGCGGAGCGGCTCCTCGACGGCGTCGACGAGGTGTACGTGACCGGGTGGGAGGGCGGGCACCCGGATCACGACGCGATGAACCTGGTGGCCGCGCGCCTGCTCGCCCGCGCCAAAGCAGCCGGGCGGCCGCTGCGCTGCCACGAGTTCGCGCTGTACCGGCGCGGGCGGGCGGGGCTCGCCGTCAAGGTCCCGCTCCGGCCGAAGGAGCCGGAGCTCGACCCCGGCGCGCTTGCGCTGCGCCGCGCGCTCATCCGCGCGAACGCGAGCCAATGGCCAGCGCTGGGCGCGCTCGCCGCCGCCGCCTTGCTCGAGGGAGCGTGGCATACGGAGCCGGCGCGGCCGCTACCCGGCGGCAGGGACTACGCCCGGCCGCCCGGGCCCGAGCCCGTGCTCTACCGCTTCTACACGCGCTGGGACTTCGCGGCCTTCCGGCGCGCGGCCGGACTCTGAGAGCGCGAAGCAGCGGCTTTAGTGGGTGCCGGCCGGCTCTACAAGCACGACCACGTCCGTGATCTGCCCGTACTGTGAGCGCAGAGACGCCTCGACCCCATGGGCGATCTCGTGCCCATGTTCGACCGTGGTGCCGGGCTCGACCTCGACGTGCAGGTCGACGTAGACCTGGCTCTCGGACCCCCTCGAGCGCACGCCATGGCAGCTGACGACCCCCGGCGAGGCGGCAGCCACCGCGGCGAGTTCGTCCGCGGGCAGACGGGCCGCATCTCCCAGTGTGTGCAGAACGCCGCGCATGATCCCCCAGGCGGTGCGAAGGATGACCACAGCCACGAGCAACGCCACGATGCCGTCAGCCTTCTCAAAGCCGAGGCGGACGATGACGAGGCTGATGATCACGCCGACGCTGACCATGACATCGCTCAGCGTGTGGCTCGCGTCGGCGACCAGCACCTCGCTGCCCAGGCGCTTGCCGGCGCGGTGCTCCCACGTGGTCACGCCGATGTTGACGGCCAGTGTGCCCAGCATGATCACGAACGACATCGTGGTGACCTCGGTCGGCAGACCGCGGCCGAGCAGGCTGTCGATCGCGCCTTTGCCCACGGTGTAGCCGGCGAAGACCAGGAGGACGCCGATCAGCCCCGCCGCGAAGGTCTCGAACTTGGCGTGGCCGTAGGGATGCTCCGCGTCCGCCGGGCGAGAGGCGAACCACATGCCGACCAGGCCGATGACATTGGACGCGCCGTCGAAGAACGAGTGAAACCCGTCGGCCTCCATTGCGGCGGAGTGGCTGATGATGCCGTAAGCGAGCTTGGCCGTGGCCACGGCGAGGTTGAGAAAGAGCACAACCCACAGGACGGTGCGGATCTGACGATAGCGATCGCGAGATCCGCTCAGGATGCCTTTCGTGGCTCGCGAGTGGGCGGCGGCCGGCGCCGCAGGCGCCTACGGCCGCGGCGCTCCCTACGGCCGCGGCACCAGCCCGACGCGCTCGCGTACCTTGGCGAGCGTGCGCGCGGCGATGGCCTCGGCGCGCTCCGCACCGGCTCTCAGCACCTCGAGCGTGTAGCTCTTGTCGGCCTCGAGCTCGCGGATGCGCTCCTGGATGGGCGCGAGCGCCTCGACAACGACCTCGCCCAGGTCGGCCTTGAGGTCGGCGTAGCCCTTGCCCTCGTAGCGCGCCTCGAGCGCTGCGGTCGACTCACCCGAGAGGATGCCGTACATGTCGAGCAGATTGGTGAGCGCCGGCTTGTCGGGGCCGCCGCGGACCTCGGTGCCCGAGTCGGTGACGGCGCGCCGGATCTTCCTGCGGATCAGGTCCGGCGGATCCATGAGAGCGATATAGCTGTTCTCGGACCCAGCGCTCTTACTCATCTTCTTCGCCGGGTCGTCCAGGCTCATGACTCTCGCACCCTCGGTGCGGATGATCGGCTGAGGCACCACGAACGCCTTGCCGAACGCGTTGTTGAAGCGCTCGGCCAGGTCGCGGGTGAGCTCGACGTGCTGCTTTTGGTCCTCACCGACCGGCACGGCGTCGGCGCGGTACAGCAGGATGTCGGCGGCCATCAGCACCGGGTAGTCGAAGAGCCCGACGGCGATGCTCTCGCCCTCGGCGCCGGCGGTCTTGTCCTTGAACTGCGTCATGCGCCGCAGCTCTCCCATGTAGGTGATCGTGTTGAGGATCCACATGAGCTCGCTGTGGGCCGGCACGTGGCTCTGCACGAACACGATCGAGCGCTCGGGGTCGACCCCGCAGGCAAGATACGCGTTGGCGACGTCGATGGTGTTGCGCCGGAGCTCGGCGCGCTGCTGGCGAACGGTGATCGCGTGCAGGTCGACGACGCAGTAGATGCAGTCGTGCGTCTCCTGCATGGCGACGTAGTTGCGGATGGCGCCGAGATAGTTGCCGAGATGCAGCGTGCCGGAGGGCTGACTGCCGCTGAAGACGCGCGGGCGGCGCTCCGGCTTCGGCGCGTCGGCCGGCTGGGCTGCGCCGGCGGGCAGGGCGGTCGCGGCCGCCTGGATGTCTGGCTGTGTGCTCACGGATTCGGAGTCTAACGAAGCGAGGGCGGCTGGGCTACCGTGACTCCGCCGGCCCGTGCAGATCGTCCTGCATCGGCGCGATAACGCCTTCAAGTGCCGCCCCGCGCCGCCGGGCTTCGTCGTCGCCGGCGCCGCTGCGCTGCATCGTCAGAAGCCGGACGAGATAGTAGAGGAGCAACCCGGCCAGCCACAGAAACACGACGAACTGGAACCAGAACGGCAGGACGGCCAAGCCCATCAGCGAGCCGCCGAGGATGATCTCGAGCCCGACGAAGACGCCGAGCGCGACGACGACGGCCCGGCCACGGCGCCGGGCCGGGCCATCGCCGAAGTCGCGCAGAACGCGCGTGAAGGCGAGGTAGGCGACCCCGGCGTACAGCACGATGAACGCGACCTGCACCGGCCACGAAGCCATGAACTCGTTGAAGTGGCGCAGGTCGTCGCGCTCAGTCACTGCCTGCACCATCGCGAACGCGGCCTTCATCAGGCCTCCCAGACCCAGAGCGACCGCGACCGGCCGCCTTCACCACGCACTGTACACCCGGCCTGACCGGCCGCGATGGGGGCAGCCCTTCTCTTCGCGGCGCTTCGAGCGGCCCGCCCAAGCCGTTGCTGCCGGGCAGGGCCGACAGCCGCAACAGCGAACACGGTTTCGCACGGTCGCGGCTGCTGCGACCGTGCGGCCAGGTCCGGAATCAGTCGCCACGAGGGAGCGTCATGAGCACGGTCACCGTGAACCTGCGTCTGCGGAGCGTCGACGACCTGTTTCGCACGCCCGACCTGGATCCGTTCTCGGAGTGGTATGAGGCGTACAGCGACAGCCCGGCGATCGAGTACGTCGCGGCCTGTGTCAGCGACGACCCGGGCACCGAGCATCTCGAGGTCGTCGTCGGCTTGCCGCGCGAGATGGTCGAACCCGATACCGAGGAGCGTCTAAGGGCAGCGGTCGACAAGTATTGCACCGCGCACCTGGTCTCCGTGGAGCGCGATTCGAAGAGAAACAACTCGCGTGGGTGGCTCATGCTCGCCTTCTCGATCGTGGTCGTCGCCTTCTTCGTGTGGACGGCCCAACGCCTCGCCAACGCGTCTCTCGAGCCTCTCTCGATCGCCGCAGAAGGCCTCAGCATCGCCGCCTGGGTGCTGCTCTGGCACCCGCTCGAGGCGCTCGTCTTCAACCGCTGGGACTTCCGCCTCGACCGCCGCGTACAGCGCACCATCCGCGACAAGGCCGTGGTGCGAGTCGAGGCGCTCCACGCCCCTGCCGCGGACTGATGCCGCCGACTGCGGACCCTGGCCCAACGCTGCCGACATTGCGGCCCGTGGCCGACCGGTGCTACGCTGCGCGGGAACCGAGGACGCCCGGCAGATCGTCGCGTGAGAGCCCGCCGCTCGCGAGAGCAGGCGGGCGCCGAAGGGGCAAGGATGGCGCCAGATGCGCCGCCGAATCTCTCAGGCCAACGGAGCGCGACCGGACGGGCCCCTGGAGCAACGCGGCCATCGGTCTCGCGGCGGACAGGGTGATGGGCACATCACCCTGTCCTTCAACGCTTAAGGGGTGCCCTCGATGAGCACACGACGCAGCGACGAACTGGCCGACCGCGTCACCCGCCTCGGGACCGAGACGGCGTTCGCCGTCTCCGCCGAGGCCAACGAGTGGAGGGGCCAGGGACACACCGTCTATCCCTTCCATCTCGGCGACATGGATCTGCCCACGCCCGAGAACATCGTCGAGGCCGCCTTCAAGGCGATCCGCGACGGCAAGACCGGCTACTGTCCGAACGCCGGCATCCCCCAGCTCCGGGAGGCGCTCGCCGCCGACGTCGGCGCCTCGCGCGGGCTCGAGCTCGGACCGCAGAACGTCGCCGTCCAGCCGGGCGGCAAGCCGGTGATCGGCAAGTTCATCCTCGCGCTGATGGACCCGGGCGACGAGGTCCTCTACCCGAACCCGGGCTACCCGATCTACGAGAGCCAGATCGAGTTCCACGGCGGCACAGCCCTGCCCTACGGCTACGTCGAGGGCGCTGAGAACTTCGAGCTCGACTTTGAGGCCATGGAGCGGCAGGTGACCCCGCGGACCAGGTTGCTCATCTTCAACAACCTGCAGAACCCGACCGGCGCCGAGAGCTCCGCGGCCGAGCTCGAGCGGGTCGCCGAGTTCGCCCTGCGCCACGACCTCACGGTGCTCTGCGACGAGGCCTACTGGGACACGCGCTACTCGGGCCACAGCCAGTCGCTGGCCAGCCTGCCCGGCATGGCCGAGCGCTGCGTCATCCTGTACACCTTCAGCAAGAAGTTCGCGATGACCGGCTGGCGTCTCGGCGCCGCGATCGGCCCCCAGCGCATCATCGACGTGATCGGCAAGCTCAACGTCAACGACGAGTCGTGCTCGAACCACTTCGTCCAGTACGGCGCCCTTGAGGGTCTGACCGGCGACCAGTCGGGGCCACGCGAGATCGTGCGCATCCTCAAGGAGCGCCGCGACGCCTGCGTCGCCGCGCTCGGCGAGATCCCCGGCGTCTCCTGCTTCACCCCCGAAGCGACCTTCTACCTGTTCCCCAACGTCACCGCACTGATGGAGAGGAAGGGCATGACCAGCTACGACAAGCTACGACGCGCGGCGCTGGAGCAGACGGGCGTCAGCTTCTGCACCCGTCTGCACTTCGGCCGCGAGCTGCCCGGCGAAGAAGAGCGCTACGTGCGCTTCGCCTACTCGGGCATCAGCGTGCCACTGATCGAAGAGGGGCTCGGCAAGCTCAAGGAGTGGGCGCAGTGAGCGCCGAGGCGACGACGGGAGCCGGCACGTCCGGAGCCGGCGAACTGCTGCGCACGCCCTTCCACACCCAGCACGTCGCCGCCGGCGCCAGGATGGTCGACTTCGGCGGCTGGGACATGCCGGTCCAGTACCCCACCGGCATCATCGCCGAGCACCTCGCGACGCGCCGGGGCGCCGGCCTCTTCGACGTATCGCACATGGGCCGCTTCACGCTCCGCGGGCCCGGCGCGACGGCCTTCCTCCAGCACGTGCTCACCAACAACGCCGAGGCACTCGACCTGCTGCAGTCGCAGTACACGATCCTGCCGACCGCGAGCGGGGGCGCCGTCGACGACGCCTACCTCTACCGGTTCGTGGACGGCGAGTTCCTGCTCGTCGTGAACGCGTCCAACCGGCACAAGGACTGGGACCACTTGCGTGAGCACCTCGCGCACTTCCCCGACGTCGAGCTCAGCGACGAGACCGGCGAGATCGCCATGGTCGCGCTGCAGGGCAAGACGTCGCGGGACATCCTCGGCGGGCTGATCGAGACCGGCGCCCTGCCGAAGCCGCTACGCAACGAGCTCAGCGTCGCGACGCTGCGGCTGCCGGGCGACGGACGCGCTGTGGAGGCGCGCCTCGCCCGCACCGGCTACACCGGCGAGCCCGTCTGCTTCGAGCTCTTCGTGCCCGCCGGCGACGGGCCGGCCCTGTGGGACGCTCTGGTCGAGGCGGGCGCCGCACCCGTCGGGCTCGGCGCCCGCGACACCCTGCGTCTGGAGGCCGGCCTGCCGCTCTACGGGCACGAGCTCGGCGTCGACCCGGAGGGCAACGAGATCCCGATCCTGAGCTGCCCGCTGGCGACGTTCGCGGTCAGCTTCTCGCCGCGCAAGGGCGGCTACGTCGGGCGCGCGGCGCTCGAGCGGCAGCACCGCGCCTACGCGCGCATCATCCAGCGCGACTACTCGCTGATCGACGACCTG
>JBBQFA010000041.1:0-12388 GCA_038321515.1 Thermoleophilia bacterium
GGCGAGACGGAGCTGGGTGTCTGCACACTCCTGATGGCGGCCGGCGTCGACGAGGGACCGGTCGGCGACGCGCGCCCCATGCGGGTGCCGCGCGACGCCGACGCGGGCCACGCCTACGAGCTTCTGGCGCCGGTGGCCGTAGAGGGCGTCGTGGCGACTCTGGACGGCATCGCCGCGGGCACCGTCGACTGGCGGCCGCAGACCGGAGAGCCGACCTGTGCCGCCAAGATCGACGCATCCGACAAGGTCATCGACTGGACGCGCCCGGCCCGCGTGATCGTCGACCAGGTAAGGGCGCTGTCGCCGCACATCGGCGCCGTGACCGAGATCGCCGGGCGACGCGCCCGGATCTGGCGCGCGGCGGTCGGCACCGGTCCGGCGTCGCTGCCCGGGCCGGACCGGCTCGGCATCGCGTGCGGAGACGGATGGGTGGACGTCCTCGAGTTGCAGCAGGACGGGCGCACGCGGATGCCGGCCGGCGAGTTCCTTCGTGGCGCCGGCCGAAGCCTGTGGCAGTCGTGAGCACTCCGCAACGGCAAGGGAGAGGCTCGACCGCCGGAGTGGGCCCCGCCCGCGTAGCCGCGTTCGCCGCCCTGCGCCGCCTGCGCACGTCCGGCGCGCGGCTCGACGACTCCCTTGGTGCGCTGCCGGAGCTCGAGGCGCTCGGCCCCCTCGATCGCGCCCTCGCCAACGAACTGATCACGGGGACGGTCAAGCGTCGCGGCTCGCTGGACGCTGTTGTCGGCGCCTTCACGAAGGCGCCATTGCGCGACGCCGACCCCGACGTCCGTGACGCGCTGCGGCTCGCCGCCTTCCAGCTGCTGTTTCTCGACCGAGTGCCCGCCTACGCCGTGGTGGACGACGCCGTCGCCATGGTGGCGCGCAAGGGCAAGAGGACGGCGGGGTTTGTGAATGCCGTGCTGCGCAGGGTCGCGGCCGAAGGGCGCGCGAAGCTCGCGGCCCTTGGGGACGGCGACGACGTGCGCGCCTGGTCGGTCCGCCTCGGGTACCCGCCGTGGCTCGTGAAGCTCGTGCGCCGCGACATCGGCGACGCGGCGGCCGAGCGCTTCTTCAGCGCCGCCGACGCCGCGCCGGAGCGCTGTCTGCGCGTCAACCCACTCCGCGGCGGGCTGCCCGCGGCGCGCGAGGCGCTCTCCGCCGCCGGCTACAAGACCACGGGGATCAAGGGCCTGCCGGACGGGCTGCTCTACGCGGGCCCGCCGCTCGAACCGTCGGCTCCCTTCCGCGACGGCCTCGTGACGCCACAGTCGCGCGGGTCGCAGATCGCGGGGCTCGTGGCGTGCAGCGGTCTCGCGGGGCCAGCCGTGGCGGTGCTCGACCTGTGCGCCGCGCCCGGAGCCAAGACCAGCCAGCTGGCGGCGCTCCTGCCGGATTCTCGCCTGACCGCCGTGGAGCTCGACGAAGCGCGCGCCGACGATCTGCGCCGCAACCTCGCGCGGCTAGGGGCGACCGCGGTCGACGTCGTCCGTGGCGACGCGCTCGCGCTACCGGCGGCCTACGACGGCGCCTTCGACGCCGTGCTGCTCGACGCGCCGTGCACAGGGCTCGGGACGCTGGCGTCCCGTCCTGACGTGCGCTGGCGTCGCAGCGCCACCGACGTGCCGCGTCTTGCTGTACTGCAGGCTCGGCTGCTCGAGCGCGCCGCCGCCGCCGTTAAGCCCGGCGGCGCGCTCACGTATGCCGTGTGCACCGTCACCCGCGCAGAGACGCTCGACGTCGTCGCCCCCCTGCTTCAGTCGGGGGGGTGGACGGCGGACGATCTCGGCGCCGTGTGGCCGCATCTCGCACATCCGGCGGCCGGGGGATATCTGCTCGTGCTGCCGCCAGACGGAGGTTCCAGCGCCTTCTTCATCGCCCGCTTTCGCCGCGTCGGGGCCGCGGAGAGGTAGACTACCGGCGCGGCGACATGCCGCGGGGTCGACGCATCGGAGGAGCAGTGGAAGACATCCTGCGTGGCATCAATGTGGCACCCTCGATCCTGTCCGCCGACTTCACGCGTCTGGGCGAGGACGTCGAGGCGGTGCTCAACGCCGGCGCCCGCGTCATCCATGTAGACGTTATGGACGGGCACTTTGTCCCCAACATCACCATCGGACCTCTCGTGCTCAAGGCGCTGCAGCCATTGGTGAACGGCGCGGGAGCTTTGCTCGACGTTCATCTCATGATCGAGCACCCCGAGCGGTATATCGACGCGTTCGCCGCTGCCGGCGCCGACTTCATCGCCGTCCATCAGGAGGCGTGCGTGCACCTGCACCGCGTCCTCAGCCAGATCCGCGAGGCCGGCGCCGCGGCGGGCGTCGTCCTCAATCCTGCCACCCCGATCGAGACGCTGTCCGAGGCGCGCGAGTACTGTGACCTTGTCGTCATCATGTCGGTCAACCCGGGCTTCGGCGGTCAGAGCTTCATCGAGACGTCGACCGCCAAGATCGAGCGCGCCCGCGCCTATCTGCCGAAGCGCGTCGCGATCGAGGTCGACGGTGGCGTGACGGCTCTCAACGCCGGGACCCTCGTGGCCGCCGGCGCGAACCTGCTGGTGGCCGGCTCGAGCGTGTTCGGCGGCCGCGATATCGAAGAGCGGTTCGCGGCAGTGGCGCAGGCCGCCGCGAACGCCGTATAATCGCGGCAGAAGACCAAACTGCTTCAGGGCGGGGTGAAAGTCCCCACCGGCGGTGAGAGCCCGCGAGCCCCGAGAGGGGCCGACCAGGTGAGATTCCTGGGCCGACGGTCATAGTCCGGATGAGAGAAGCAGGCTCGGCGCCTCGGCGTCGTTCGCCCTGGAGCGTAGCTCTGGGGCGTTGCCGTTTGAAGGACGACGACAGCTATATGAGTGAGGCGTTCGAGCTTGCCGAGCGCGGCCGCGGCAGCGCGCATCCCAACCCGCTGGTCGGCGCCCTGTTGGTGCGCGAGGGCACGGTCGTGGGGCGCGGCTGGCACCTCAGGCCGGGCGAGCCGCATGCCGAGATCATGGCGCTCGTCGAGGCCGGCGCGCAGGCACGCGGCGCCACGCTGTACTGCACGCTCGAGCCGTGCAACCACCAAGGCAAGACTCCGCCGTGCGCCGACGCGCTCGTCGCCGCGGGCATCGCCACAGCCGTCGTGGCCATCGAAGACCCGAACCCGCAGGTGCACGGGCGCGGACTGGAGCGTCTTCGCGATGGGGGAGTCGTCGTGGAGCTCGGCGACGAGCGATGGGGTGCACGCGCGCGCCGGCAGAACGCGCCGTTCCTCAAGTTCCATGAGAGCGGCCTGCCGCTCGTCACCTACAAAGCGGCGCTGACCCTTGACGGCAAGGTGGCCGCTGCCGGTGGCGATGCCCGCTGGATCAGCTGTCTTGACAGCCGGCGCGCGGTCCACGAACTGCGCGCCACCGTCGATGCCGTCATGGTCGGCGCCGGCACCGTGCGCCGCGACGACCCTGAGCTGACCGTTCGGCTCGTCGAGGGACGGGATCCCGTGCGCGTCGTCGTGACCCGCCGCGCTGATCTGCCCCCGGAGGCCAAGGTGCTGGCAACGGCGCACCAGACGCCGACGATCGTTATCGCCGAGCGGGCGGGCGACGCCGCGCGTCGTCTGCTCGCGGCTCGCGGCGCCGATCTGATCGAAGTCGGCGACGGCGGACTGCGCGCCGCGTTGGCGGCCCTGGCCGAGCGTGGGCTTCTCGACGTCCTCTGCGAGGGCGGTCCCACACTCGCCGGCGCCCTGCTTTCGGGCGGCCTCATAGATCGCCTCTTGCTGTTCGTGGCGCCGCTCATCGTCGGGCGCGGCGCGCCCGACCTGTTCGCGGCGCCCGCCGTCGATGCCGTCGCCGGTGCCTGGCGCCTCCGAGACGTCGAGTGGCGCCCGGTATGCGACGACCTGATGCTCAGCGGGACCCTCGTGAAAGGCGGCGATTGATGTTCACCGGCATCGTGGAAGAGGTCGGCACGCTGAGAAGCCTGAGGATGGGGGAGAAGAGTGCGGTGCTCGACGTGCAGGCGAGGCTGGTCACCGAGGATGCCGCAGTCGGCGACAGCATTCTCACCGACGGCGTCTGCCTGACGGTCACAGCGCTCCGTGCGGACGGGTTCACCGCCGACGCCATGCCCGAGACCGTGCGCCGCACGACGCTCTCGGAGCGGCGGCCCGGCGAACGCCTGAATCTCGAGCGGGCGATGACGCTGCGCTCGCGACTTGGCGGGCATCTCGTGAGCGGGCACGTCGACGGCGTCGGCGTGGTCACCGCCGTCACGCCCGAAGACAACGCCCTGGTCGTTGCCATCGACGCCCCCGACGACGTCGCTCGCGTCACCGTGTCGCAGGGCTCGATCGCCGTCGACGGCGTCAGCCTGACGGTGGTCGCCTGCGACGCCGGCCGCATCCGCGTCTCGCTGATCCCGCATACCGCCGAGGTGACGACGCTGCGGCGCCTGGCGCCGGGGTCGCGGGTGAATCTCGAGGCGGATCTGATCGCCAAATACGTGTATGCGTTCGTCAGCGGGCGAAAGCCGGCCGACGGACTCACCTGGGAGAAGCTAGCGGAAGCGGGGTTCTGATGAGTCTGGACCAAGAGGGCGACGCGACGAACGGCGGCGAGCGCGACGCCGGCGAGAATGAGCGCAGGGCACCGTTCGCGAGCATCGAGGAGGCCGTCGAGGACCTGCGCGAAGGCAAGATGATCATCGTCTGCGACGACGAAGACCGCGAGAACGAGGGCGATCTGACGCTCGCGGCCCAGTTCGCCACCGCCGAGCGGATCAACTTCATGGCCAAGGAGGGACGCGGCCTCATCTGTCTCACGCTGACTCCGCAGCGCTGCGCGGAGCTCGACCTGCCGCCGATGACGAGGCACAACGAGGCGCGCCTGCAGACCGCGTTCACGGTCTCCGTGGAGGCGCGCGAGGGCGTGACCACGGGCATCTCGGCGGCCGACAGGGCGCACACCATCCAGGTCGCCATCGACCCCGAGTGCGGCTCTGAGGACCTCGTCCAACCGGGCCACATCTTCCCGCTCATGGCCGCGCCGGGGGGCGTACTCGAGCGCACCGGTCAGACCGAGGCCGGCGTCGACCTCGCCCGTCTCGCGCGCCTCAACCCATCCGCCGTCATCTGCGAGATCATGAACGACGACGGCACGATGGCGCGCATCCCCGACCTGATCCCGTATGCGCGCCAGCACGGGCTCAAGATCGTCACCGTCGCCGACCTCATCAAATACCGCCGCCGCAACGAGAAGCTCGTGCGTCGCGCCGCCACGGTGGCGATGCCCACGAAGTACGGCGACTTCAAGGCGGTCGGCTACGAGTCGGTGCTGGACGGCGGCCACCACGTCGCCATCGTCAAGGGCGACGTGGCCGGCAAGCAGGACGTGCTCGTGAGGGTCCACTCGGAGTGTCTCACGGGCGATACCTTCGGCTCGCTGCGCTGCGACTGCGGCGAGCAGCTCGCCGAGGCGATGCGACGTATCGAGGAAGAAGGCCTTGGGGTCGTCCTGTACATGCGCCAGGAGGGGAGAGGCATAGGGCTCATCAACAAGCTCAAGGCCTACGCGCTCCAGGAGAAGGGCTACGACACCGTCGAGGCGAACGTCGAGCTCGGCTTCGCGCCGGACCTGCGCGACTACGGCACCGGCGCCCAGATCCTCGCGGACCTCGGCCTTTCGACGATCCGCATCATGACCAATAACCCGAAGAAGATCGTCGCGCTGGAGGGCTACGGCCTGCGCGTCACCGGCCGCGAGTCGATCGAGATGGCGCCGATGGAAGACAATCTGTGCTACCTGCGCACCAAGCGCGACAAGATGGGCCATATGCTCGAGCACGAAGACCTGTTCGGGCAGGAGGAAGGCCTCGAGGGCTGAGCCGCGCCTGCGCGCCCGGTCAGCCTTGTCTCACGACGCTGCAACCACGGCAAAGGAGCCGCACGATGACGACCTACGAAGGCATGCTCAACGGCAAAGGGATGAAGTTCGCCCTCGTGGTGGGGCGCTTCAACGAGCTCATCTCCGGTCGCCTCTACGAAGGCGCCCTCGACTGCCTGCGCCGCCATGACGTGGACGACGCCGACGTCGACGTCGCCTGGGTGCCTGGCGCGTTCGAGATGCCGCTTGTGGCCAAGAAGCTGGCCGAGAGCGGCCGCTACGACGCCGTGATCTGCGTCGGCGCCGTCATCCGCGGCGGCACGCCGCACTTCGACTACGTCGCCGGTGAGGCTGCCAAGGGTATCGCCAAGGTGAGCCTCGACACGGGCGTGCCGGTGATCTTCGGCGTGCTCACCACCGACACCATCGACCAGGCCGTGGAGCGCGCCGGGACCAAGGGCGGCAATAGGGGCTGGTCCGCGGCCGCGACGGCGCTCGAGATGGCGAGTCTGGGGCGCGTACTGCCCTGACGGTCAGCAGTGTGCGGGCTTGTGGCCGTCGCCGGCGTCGTCGGCGGCCATCGAGCAGGCGGCGGATCGGGTGCGGGCGTCTGCCCGCGCCCTGAAGCGCCACCGCACCTTGCGGATGGAAACGCGCACGGCCCAGACCAGCAGCACGATCAGGAGACCGGCGACGAGGAGGATCATGCCGCGTCCTGTCCGGCGGGGCATGCGCGTGGGCGGGCGCAGCCCTCGACTTCATCGACTGCTCCGGTCGACGGCGTACCCTGGCATCGCGATCGCGCTGGTTCGTCCACGGTCTCTCCTGCCGGCAAGCGTGCGGACGCTACTCACACTACCCGAAATACCCCTTGGAGTATCGCGCGACTGGCGCCGCAAGGCAATGGGGAGAGCGTGAGACGCCCCGGGAATGGGGGAGACGGCTGAGGGGGGAAGATGGCGGCCGGACGTGCCGAGGGACGACGCTTAACGCAGAAGGGCCGCGCCGTGGAGCGGCGCGGCCCGGGCGTCGAGAACTGTCAGACGGCCTTGGTGACCTTGCCCGACTTGAGGCAGCGGGTACAGATGTAGGCGTTCTGCGGGTGACCCTCGACGAGGATGCGCACGCGCTGCAGGTTGGGATCGAAACGGCGCTTGGTGTGGCGGTGCGAGTGGCTCACGTTGTTGCCCATCGCGGGAGCCTTGCCGCAGGTAAGACAGATCTTGGACATGGGTCTTCCCTCAGCTTGATTGGTGAACAGTCGCGCTAGTATGCTGCACGGGGTCGGGCAACGCAAATGGGTCTGCCGGGCCGCCGGCCTGGCACACTACCCTCATGAGGTGTGATGACTAGGTTCAGCAAGGACATGTCGATCTTCGAGGCGCTCACGGCCGCGCCCGAGGCGCGGGCCGTGTTCGAGAGTCACGGCATGGCTTGCTGTCTCTGTATCGGAGCGCAGTCCGAGACCGTCGAGGCCGGCGCGATCCTGCATCAGGTCGACCCGGGCGTCGTGGTCGACGAGCTGAACCGCCTCGCCGGCGACGGCGCCTGAGCAGGCGCGCTCGCGATGTCGCCGGCTGACCTCAGGATCGCATTCGCCAACGCCGACCTCAGCGGCGGAGTCACCGTCGGCCACCAGGTGATCGCAAAACTCGCCGGCAGAGCCGCTCGGGCGACCTACGGAGTCGTCGCCATGCAGGAGCCTCCCATGAAGAAGATCACGCGCTTCTTTCGCGGATCCCTCACTGAAGGCATCGAGCTCGAAATCGCCGACGGCGTCGTGAGCATCGGCCTGCACGTCGTCATGGAGCGGGGCGTCAACATCGCCCAGGTGACGGCCAACCTGCAGGAGCAGGTGCGGTACCAGGTCGAGCAGGTCGGTGGCGTGCCGGTGGCTCAGATCAATGTGCGCGTCGAGGATCTGCAGGATTGATCGTCCGTAACGCCGCAATCGGTGTCATCCAGTCTGCACTCGCGGCCGTCGAGGACGAGCGCCAGTACATCAACGACCTGAACGTGTATCCGGTGCCCGACGGCGACACCGGGACCAACCTGGCGCTGACGGTGCGTGCTGTGGTGGAGGAGCTCGAACAGAGCGAGCTCACCAACATCCCGTCAGTGGCCGCCGCCGTGACCAAGGGTTCGCTCATGGGCGCCCGTGGCAACTCCGGCGTGATCCTCTCCCAGATCGTGCGCGGCATCTGCGAGGTCTGGGGCCAGGCCGACTCGCTCGACACGGCTGTGTTCAAGCGCGCCGTCACCGAGGGGCAGGCGGCCGCGTACCGTGCTGTCAAGGAGCCCGTCGAGGGCACCATGCTCACGGTGATCCGCGAGATGGCGACGGCCGCGCAGGGCGTGCCCGACAGCCTCGGTCTCGAGCATCTGCTGGCGGCGGTCGAGGAGGCCGGCAGAGTCGCGGTCGAGAACACGACCGCCCAACTGCCGGCTCTTCAAAAGGCCGGCGTCGTCGACGCCGGCGGGTACGGACTGCTGGTGCTCTTCCGCGGCCTCGCCGCCGGCATCGAAGACCTTATGCGCGGCGGCCGGGTTGCGGTCGGCGCACGCCTCGCGGGACGCGCCGTCGGCGAGATGGTCGGCGGCGCTCTCTCCGGGGTCCGGACCGCCGCCGGGGGGTCACGGCGGGTGACGGTCGACGAGCTGAGCGAGCTGTCGGCCTTCCGGTACTGTACGAGCTTCCTCATCACCGGTCAGGCGATCGACCGCGAAGCCCTCGAGGCCTTTGTGCTGCCGCTCGGCGACAGCGCTCTGGTCGTCGGAGACGAGGGTACGGTCAAGGTCCACGTGCACGTGAACGACCCTGGGGCCGTGCTCAGCGAAGCCCTCAAGTACGGCGCCATCAGCGACGTCGAGATCAACGACATGCACGCCCAGACGCGACAGCGTGACGAGCGCCTCGGCCCGACATCGGCGCCCGAGATCGGCGAGGGCGGCGCGGTCGTGGTGGCCGTGGTCGCCGGCGAGGGCAACCGGCAGCTGTTCCGCGACCTCGGCTGCCACGCCATCGTCGACGGCGGTCAGTCGATGAACCCCAGCGCTGCGCAACTGCTCGCCGCCGTCGAGGAGCTCGGCGTGCAGGAGGTCGTCGTGCTGCCGAATAACGGCAACGTCATCCTCACCGCGGAGCAGGCTGCCGGAATGAGCTCGCTGAACATCGCCGTGGTGCCCTCACGCTCGATCCCCAGTGGTCTCGCGGCGATGATCGCCTTCGACCCGGCTGAGGACGCGGTGGGCAATGCGCGCCTCATGCAGGACGCGATCGTCGACGTGCGCTACGCGGAGGTCACGCACGCCGTGCGCGATTCCGAGCTCGACGGCGTCGAGGTCAGGCAGGGCCAGGCGATGGGCATCGTCGACGGGCGCCTGGTGGCCGCGGCGGACGACATCGGCACGGCTTTCTCAGGCGTCCTCGAAGAGTTCGCCCGCGGCGATGCCGAGTACATCACCGTGCTCACGGCGCTGAACGGGTCGGGCACGACGCGCGAGACGCTCGAAGAGCTGGCCGCGCGCGTCGCTCCTGACGCCGAGGTCAGCTTTCACGAAGGTGGCCAGCCCCTGTACCCGATCCTAGCGAGCGCCGAATGACTGATCTGCTCACTCTCGAGAACACTGCCATCGTCTGCGACTCAACCTCCGACGCGCCCGGGGGGTTCTTCGACCGCGACGGTCTGTACATGGTGCCGCTCAAGGTCCACTTCGGCGACGAGACCTTCCGCGACGGCGTCGACATGACCTACCAGGAGTTCTTTGCCAGGCTGGAGGCGTCGGAGGTCTTGCCGACCACCTCTCAGCCGACGGCCGGCGAGTTCACCACCGTCTACAAGGAGGCGCGGGCGCGGTACGAGCACGTCTTCTCGCTGCACATCTCCGGTGAGATGAGCGGCACGGTGCGCTCCGCCGAGCAGGCGGCCGAGCAGTTCGACAACGTCCACGTCTACGACCTGCGCACGGTCACTACCGCACTCTCGCTGGCCACCGAGCGGTTACGGGCGCGCCTCGAGGTGGGCTGCACGCTCGACGAGGCGCAGGCCTACCTGCGGCACTTCGCCGACCACTCGAGCCTGCTGATTCACGCCGCGACTCTCGAGTACCTGCGTCGCGGCGGCCGCATCGGCCGCGCCGCCTCGCTGGTCGGCGGCGTCTTCGACATCAAGCCGCTGATCACCAAGCAAGATGGCACACTCGTCGGCTACGCCAAGGTCCGCGGCCTCAAGAAGGCGATGGCGGCCATGGAGCGCTTCGTGGAGGAGAACAGCAAGCCGGACGACGAGCTGTACTTCTGCATCATCGACGCGGTCAACGACGTGGAGCCTTCGCTGATCCGCGAGATGATCGAGCGGCACCGGCCCAATTCCCACTTCGCCTTCCAGGGTCACGTCGGCGCGGTGGTGGGTACCCACATCGGCCCGGGGACCGCCGCCTTTGCTATGATCGCGGAGTGACCGAACCCGCTCTCCCGCTCCGCTTCGGCGGCGGTCGGTACGATGAACGGCCGCCGGTCACCCGACTCTCCTTCGACCCTGCCACGCTGACGACGCCTCTGGCCGAGCTCGAGCACGTCACAACGCCTGTGGCGCGTCGTCTCTCGTCGTTCGGGCTCGAGACAATCGGCGACCTCATCGAGCACTTTCCGCGTCGCTACGAGGATTTTCGTGATCGCAAGCGCATCCGCGATCTCAAGGTCGGGGAAGAGGCGACGGTGCGCGGCGAGGTCGTGCGCGTGAGCGGCGAGCGGACGGCGCGCCGGCATGTCCAGGTCGTGAAGGTGCTGGTGCGCGACGAGACCGGAGCGGTCGAGGCCGTCTGGTTCAACCAGCGCTATCTGGTCAAGGTACTGCGGGAGGGCATGCGGCTGAGCCTTCGTGGGACTTTCCGGCCGCAGGGCGGGCGGCCGTCGTTCGTGGTCAAAGGCCACGAGATCCTCGACGATGAGGATGGGGAGGGCGTGCACACCGAGGGGGTCGTGCCGGTCTATCCCGCCAGTGAGCAGGTGTCGGCGCGGCTGTTGCGCGACTTGGTGCGCAGCGTTGCGCCGGCGATGCGGCGCCTCCCGGACCCGCTCCCGGCCGCCTTGCGCGTGCGCGAGGGGCTGCCCGCGCGGGCCGACGCCGTGCTCGCCGTGCACCTCCCGCGCGACCTCGGCGAGGCCAAGCGCGCGCGTGAACGACTCGTGCTCGAGGAGTTGCTGCTCATGCAGGTGGGGCTCCTGCTTCATAAGGGCGACGTGCAGCGGCGCCTGCACGCCCCCGCGCTGCCGTCCCCCGGCGACGAGAGCCGCGCTTTTCTTGACGGCCTGCCGTTCGAGCTCACCAGTCACCAACTCGAGGCACTGGACGAACTGGAGGCCGATCTGCGCGTGGCGGCGCCGATGCGGCGCCTGCTGCAGGGCGACGTCGGCTCCGGCAAGACCGTCGTCGCCCTCTACTGCCTGGTGCGTGCGGCCGAGGCCGGTCTGCAGGGAGTCCTCCTGGCGCCGACCGAGACCCTCGCCGCCCAGCACGCCGAGACGGCGGCGCGGCTCGTCGGGCCGCTAGCTCAGGCCGAGCTCGTCACCGCTTCGCTCGGCGCCCGGGAGCGGCGGGAGGCGCTGGCGCGCATCGCCGCCGGCGAGACGCGGATCGTCATCGGCACGCACGCGTTGCTGCAGGAGGACGTCCGCTTCGCAGCACTGGCGTTGCTGGTGGTCGACGAGCAGCATCGCTTCGGCGTCGAGCAGCGCGACGCCCTGGTGCGGCGCGCCGAGCACGACGGCGCCGCCCCTCACGTGCTGCACATGACGGCGACGCCGATCCCACGGACGCTCGCGCTCACCGTGTTCGGCGACCTCGACGTCACGACTATCGCCGGCGCTCCGTCAGGGCGCCTGCCGGTCGTGACCCGTCTCGTCGACGAGGCGCAGCGCGAGGCCGGCTATGACTTTGTCAAGAAGCAGATCGCGAAAGGGCGCCAGGTGTACGTCGTCTGCCCGGCGATCGACGAGTCGGAGACGATCTCCGCGGCGACGGCGATCGCCGAGGCGGAGAGACTACAGGCCGGGCCGTTCCACGACGCGCGCGTCGCGGTGGCGCACGGCCAGCTGAAGTCGGCGGAGCGCGACACCGTCATGCGCGCCTTCAAGGCGGGCGCGATCGACGTCCTTGTGTCCACGAGCCTCGTCGAGGTCGGTATCGACGTGCCCAATGCGACGGTCATGATCGTCGAAGGCGCAGAACGCTTCGGCCTCGCCCAGCTGCACCAACTCCGCGGGCGCGTCGGCAGGAGCAGCGAGAAGTCCTACTGCCTGCTCTTCTCCAATCCCGAGACCGGGAGTTCGCAGGCGCGGCTCGAGGCGCTGCTCGAGACCAACGACGGCTTCGAGCTCGCCGACCGCGACCTCGAGATCCGCGGGGTGGGACTGGTGCTGGGGGCACGCCTGGCGGGCGTGCCGGAGCTCATGCTCGCCCGCCTGGCGCGCGACCGCGCGGCGCTGCTCCGCGCCCGGGCGCTCGCCACCGCGATCCTCGTGGGGGACCC
>JBBQFA010000042.1:0-12351 GCA_038321515.1 Thermoleophilia bacterium
CGGCGAGGATGTCGCGCACGCGAAAGCGCCAGTCGCGAAAACGCAGCTTGGCCTGGCGCTCGAGGTAGCCGGGCACATCCGCGCGCCGCGCGCCGCCCGCGCCGCCCCGCGGATCAGAACGCACGTACGGCCTCCTCCAGGATCTGCTCGCGCATCTCCGGGCGCAGGGCGCCCGGCGTGGCCAGGTCGATGCGTGTGTCCATGACGTCCATGAGAAAGTCGAGGAGGCGCACGTGGGCGAAGAGGCCGACGTGCGCCTCAGGGTCGAACTCGACCAGCACGTCGACGTCGCTGTGCACGGTCGCCTGGTCGCGCGCCGTGGAGCCGAATATGGCGATGTGGCGCACGTGGTAGGTGCGCAGTTTCTCACGATTGCGAGTGAGCCGGCGCAGAGCTTCTCGCGACGTCATGGCCGCAGGTTCACGGCCGGTAGCGGACGAGCATCGCGGCCTCGCCGCCGGCGTCGGGCGATGTCCAGCCGGCGACGTACACCGCGCTGGCGCCGGCCGCCTGGACGGCGGCCGGATGGAAGCCGTTGTAGCCGGCCGGCGCGATGGTCTGCTGCCAGCCCGGCAGCCCTGAGGCAGTGTCCTGGCTGGTGACCGCGCCAAGGGTACCGCCGGCGCTGTAATAGGCGCCGCCGCCGGCGCGGCACACGGCGGATCCCTGACCGGCGGCGCTGGTGAGAGCATGCTCCCACTCGAGTACGCCGAGCGCGGTGAACCGCAGCGTGATCATCTCGTCGGCGCCGCCGGTCCAGCGCGAGCCCGTCACGCAGGTTCGGCCAGATGCGTCGACGACCATCGCGTTGAATCGGTCGCCGAGGTCGTAGGCGCCCGCGTAGGTCGCCACCCACTCTTCGGCGCCAGCCGGCGAGTAGCGCACGACGAAGCCGTCGGGCTGCTCGCCGGGCGCGGTGCCGACGCCCATGACCAAGACACCGGAGCGGTAGGCGACGGCCAGTCCCCTGGCTGAGTCGCCAGGGGCGGCGGCGTAGAACTTGGACCAGCGCCGCTTGCCGGCGCTCGAGTACTTGATCACTGCCGCCTTTCGCGTCTCCGGCCCCGTCGCGAAGACGCCGGTGACGTACACGTCTCCGCCGCCGCTGACGATGTCGCCGCCCGTGGCGTCGCCGGCGATGGAGCCGAGTGTCGTCCGCCAGAGAAACGCCCCCGTGGGCGAGTACTTGATCGTGAAGAAGCGGCGGGCCAGACCGGCCGGCGTGGCGACGCCGGTGGCGTAGATGCTCCCGGCGCCGTCCACGGTCACCGCCGTGAGTTCGCAGCGCGCGTACGGCTTGCGGCCGTGACGCACCCACTCCAGATAGCCGTCGGCTCCGTATTTGAGCAGCAGCCAGGAGCTCCCGCTGGAGCCGGCGACGATGACGTTGCCGCGCCGGTCTCGCGCCATGTCGCTGCCGAGGCCGTCGCCGCGGCCCGGGTAGGCCCAGGTGCGCTGCCAGAGCACCTTGCCGCCGGGGCTGAACTTGCGCACGAGCACGTCGAGTCCGGCGCCGGGGTTCGGAGTGGTGGAGCCGGCGACATACGCGTTGCCGCCCGGGGTGACGACCAGGGCCCGGTACGCGTCGTGCCCACCGGCAACGCGCTGCGAGAAGTCGCGCCAGACGACGTCGCCGGGCGCGGCTGACGCCGCCGAAGCGATGGCCAGGCAGGCGCCCACGATGGCGAGCAACAGGCTCGCACGCAGTGCCGCCGGCCGTCTCAGCAGGGCGCCGCTTCCGGCGTGCTGCCGGCGTCTCCGATGCGTCACGATGCCGCCCTCCTCAACGTCGCCTCCCGCTTCCCGCGGCCTCGCGTCGATCGGCACCGTTACGGCGTCGACAACGCTCGGCGTGAGAAGACTTGCCAAGACCCGGGTACCCTCCAGAGACATCATGCATCAGCCACTGCCCGGCGTCGAGGAGCTCTACCGAAGTATGGGACGTATGGTCGTTCGCTTCTACGGCCGCACGCCCGGTGGCGACTGCGTGATCGCCCCGCACGCCATCCTTGGGTGCAGCGGCCTGGACAGCGTGTTTCTCAACTGCGGCGTGATCTTCGGCGGCACGCCGTCGGGGGAGGACGCCGCGGAGGCGCGGCTGCGCCAGTTCGTCGCCCGCATCGGCGAACGGCGCGTCGGCGGGTACGTCTGCCTCAGCGAAGGAGTGCAGGCCGAGCTCGAGCCGCTGGCTCGGGAGCTCGGCCTTGAGCCGCTGCCGCCGATCCCTCTGATGGTGAGGGTCGCCGGCCTGGCGTGCAGGCCGGATGGGGAGGAGGCGGCTGCGCCGCCTCCTCCGGGCGCCGGCCCGGGACGTTCGTGCCGGATGGAGCGGGTCACGACCGAGCTCGGGCTGGCCGAGTTCCTGGCCGTGAGCGAGGCGGCCTTCGACCTGCCCGGCGACCTGTACGGCCGCGTGATCACGCTGGCGCTTCTCGCCGACCCCGCGCTCGCCGTGTATCTCTGCCGGGTCGACGGCGCCGCGGTCAGCTGTGTGTGCGTCGTCGACGACGACGGCGTGCTCGGTATCTCGGGCATGGCGACGCTGCCCGAGTCGCAGGGCAGGGGCATCGGCGGCAGGCTGCTCGAGCACGTGTTCGAGAGCTACGGCGAGCGGGCTCGCGCCTACTTTCTCACGGCGAGCGAGCAAGGACAGCCACTGTATCGGCGCCACGGATTCACGGTGGTGGACGCCGCGACGGCGTGGGTGGTTCCGGCGCAGGAAGCGTAGCGCGCCGGCTCAGGCCAGCGAGCCGCCTCGAGCCTTGCGCAGCCGCCTCAGAAAGCCCTTGCCGAGAAAGCTGTCGTCACCGAGGGCGCAGAGCCGCTCGAACATCGGCAGCGTCACGGTGAACGCGAGTACGTTTGCCGGGAGGTCGCCGCGCATCGCCACATCGGTGCCGCCGATCACCGCTTGCGGCAGCGCCAGGTCGCGGAACGGTACTACCAGCTCCGAACAGCCCGAGCCGAAGGGGACCGTCACGGGGTCGGGCTCGCCCCAGGCGTGGTGATGGTAGGCGCCGTGCTGCAGCACGCTGAGCTGGTCGGGGTCGACCCAGAAGGTGACCGTCTTGAGGTACGTGGCCAGCGCCGGCCGCAGAGGCCCGACGAGTACGTTGCCGTGCTCGGGTCGGTAGGTCGGCGCTTTGTCGACCCAGTCGGCCATCAGCTGCCGTGAGGCCCGGAGACCCTCGTCCTTCCAGAGGAAGTCGATGAAGTCGTCGCGCTCGCGCGTCTGCACTCCGAAGAAGGCGCGGCCGCACCCGCCGCAGCCGAAGTTGCCGACGGTCAGGTGCAGCGTCTCGCCCTTGAGCCAGCAGCGGTAGAAGTGAAAGACGCACGGGCCACGGCCGGAGCCGCGCTTGGGCGCCACGAGCGGGGCGAATGCCGCCGGGTCGGGTGCGTCGTAGAAACCCACCAGCGGCGTGCGCAGGTCGAGTGCGGCGATCAGGGCGGAGGCATCGGGCTGGGCGGACGCTGGCATGGTGCCTCCGGGGAGCGGCTGGTCGGATACTGAGATTGTATGCCCGCGACTCGCTTCGCTCAGAGCAGCGAAAGCGCCAGCGTCGCCGGCTGACCGTACAGATGCGGCGGCGCGCTCGCGCCGCCCCAGTCGATGCACATCGTGATGCCGAGCGCGAACGCGCTCACCGCCACGACGGCGATGACGAAGAGGATGAGGGCCATGCTTCTGCGATGTGCGTACATGCTTGGTTCCTCCCCTGTTCAGGGCACGATGAAGCGTGCGCTGCTCCCGGCTTTGCCGGCGTGCACCTCGAGGCGCGCGTCGACGCGCTCGCGGAGCTCGCTCACGTGGGAGATGATGCCGACCAGCCTGCCGCCCTCGTTCAGGCTCATGAGCGAGCCGATCGCGAGGTCGAGTGACTCGTCGTCGAGGGAGCCGAAACCCTCGTCCACGAACACCGTCTCGAGGCGGATGCCGCCGGCATGCGCCTGCACGACCTCGGCGAGGCCGAGCGCGAGCGACAGCGCCGCCATGAACTTCTCGCCGCCCGACAACGTGGCGATGGGCCGGGAGACCCCGGTCCAGGCGTCGTAGGCCAGCAACCCAAGGCCGGCGGCCTGTTTGCGGCCGCTGCGCTCCTCTGTGCGCTCCAGGGCGTACCGGCTCTTGCTCATCGCGCGCAGGCGCGCCGAGGCGGCCACGAGCACGTCGTCGAGAAACGCCCCGAGCACGTAGCTCTGGAAGGAGAGGCTGAGCGGATTACGACGGTTGGCGACGTCGGCGAGCCGGCCCAGGACGGCGTAGCGCGCCTCGAGCCCTGCGGCTTCGCCGGCCAGCTCCTCGAGGCGCGCGAGCTGCTTCTCGGCGGTCACGGCGGCTGCCTGGAGGGCGGCGGCCGCGTCACGGGCGCCGCGGGCGGCGGCGGACGTCGCCTCCGCCGCTACGGCAAGGCGTTCAAGATCCGGCGCATCGAGGCCGGATGCAGCTTGCTCCGCCAGTCGGAGCCGCTCCGCGGCCTTGATCGTGGCCTGCTCGTGGCCGGCGACGAGCGCCGCGAGCTGCTCGACCACGGCCGGATCACGCTGTGCCGTGGCGCGCGCAGCCTCGTCGCTGAACCCGGCCTCCGTGAGGCGCTCGGCAAGCCGCGCGGCGGCCGCGAGCGATTTCACCTCGGCGGCGGCGACCGCGGCGACGGCGGCCGTCTGTGCCGCGTCGCAGCGGGAGGCCGTGACCTCCGCTCCGTGCGCGGCGGTCTGGGCGCGCTCGTGGGCTCCGCGCAGCTCGCCGTCGACCTGCCGGGCCGCGGCGAGCGCCGCGGCCAGCGCCTCCGGGCCGGCCAGCTCCGGCGGTACGCCGGCGGCGCGCTCCTCGGCCAGAGCCTGAGCCTTGGCGAGGGTGGCGTCAGCCCGCGCGGCCGCCGTTCTTGCTGCCTCGCGGGTCTCCGCGGTCTCATCAGCGGTGGCGCGTGCGGCGTCGAGGTCGTCCTCGGACGGCGCACCCTCCTTGAGCGTCGCCGGTGTGGGGTGCTCGGGAGATCCGCAGACCAGGCAGGGGATGCCGTCTTCGAGCGTGCGTGCGAGCAGGCCGGCTTGCGCCTCGCGCCAGGCGGCGTCGAGCGCCACGAGGCGGTACCGCGCCGCCGCCCACGCGGCGTCGGCCGCCGTGGCGTCGCGACTCCGGGCGGCCACCGCGGCCGCTGCCGTCTCGGTCTCCGCCTGCGCTGCCGCGAGAGCGCCGGCTCCGGCGACGAAGCCCTCGAGCCGGCCGACCTCGGCGGCGGCGTGCTCACGGGCGCCGCCGCGCGAGAACTCGGTCTCGAGAGCGGCCGCCGCCGTGGCGTGGGCGGCCGTGGCGACTGCCGCGCCGGCCGTCGCTGACTTCGCGGCCCGCCGGGCGACGATGAGGTCGCTCTCGGCCGTGCCCGCCTCGCGGGCGACGTCGGTGACCACGGCCGCCCGTCGCGCCGCCTCGAGCTCGGCGCGTGCCGTCGCGACCGCTGCGTCGCGCGTCACCAGCTCCGCGACCTGGGCCGCGGCCGCGTCGCGCTCGCCCAGCCGAGCGGCGGCGTCGCGGCCGCCGGCGAGTGCCTTTTGCGCCTCGTCGCGCTCACGCTCGCACTCGTCGGCGTGCCCGGTCGCCTCCTGGGTGTCGACGCTCAGTCTGGCGCAGCGCTCGCGCAGGTCGTCGGCAGTCTCGGACTCGGCTTGGTGGAGGATCTCCTTGCGCCGCTCCGCGACCTTCTCGGCCGCCCGCCGCAGGGAGGCGGCCTCGTCCTTGAGGGCGAGCTCGATGGCCGCGTAGTGCCCGGTGTCGAACAGCGCCCGCAGGATCTGTTCGCGCTCGTTGGAGTCGGCCTCGAGTAGCTGCTGAAAGCGCCCCTGCGGCAGCATCACGACCTGGCGGAACTGCTCGCCGCGAAAGCCGAGGACATCCTCTGCCTTGGCATTCACCCTGGTCCAGCCGGTGGCCAGGGGAGCGCCGTCCACCTCGAGAGCGCCCTGCGGGTCGCGGCGCAGGGACCACATGGTGGCCTCCTGCAGTTGCGTCGTCGTGCCCTCGCCGCGGAGCTTGGGCCGCTGCTGCTCGGGGACGCGCTCGACGCGGTACAGGTCGTCGCCGATCGTGAAGTCGAAGACGACGCGCGTGCGTGTGAACGGGTCGGCGTGGTCGCTGCGCATCGCCGCGCCGGTGCGCCCGCCCTCGCTCTCGCTGCCGCCGCTGGTGTCACCGTAGAGGGCGAACGACATCGCGTCGAGCACGGTCGTCTTGCCCGAGCCGGTGGGGCCGGTGATGAGAAAGAAGCCGGAGCCGCGCAGGTCGGCGAAGTCGAGCGTCTGGAGGCCCGCGTAGGGCCCGAAGGCCTCCATGGTGACGACGAGCGGCCTCACTCCGGCGCCTCACGGCGGCGGCGCTCGAGCCGGTCGATGACGGTGCAGAGAGCGGCGTGCTGTGCCGCATCGAGCGGTTCGCCGGTGGCGTACTCGAAGAAGGTGTCGAAGAGCTCGAGATCGCCGACGCTGCCCGGCTGCGGGCGGCGCCCGCCGCCGGGGCCGGCCGCCTCGTAGAGCGGGCGCTCGATGGACAGCGTGTTGGGGTAGACGCTGCGCAGCCGCCCGATGGGGTCGAGCAGAGCGCCGCGGTCGAGCAACGCGGCTTGCACGTAGTCGTCGCGGCGCTGGTCGGCGGCGCCGCGCTCGAGTAGCTCGGCGAGTGTGCCCTCGAGACGGCGCACGTCGCGCCGCGGCGTGAGCGGCACGGTCTCGACGCTGACGCGGGCGCGGCCGGCGGCGCCCGCGTCACCGGCGGCGCTACCCGGAGCGCCGATCTCGACGACGCTCACCGACTTCTCGTGGTCGTGCTCGGCGAACGAGTACTTGAGCAGCGACCCGGCGTACCGCACCGTGTCCGAGCCGCAGCGCTGCGGGCGGTGCAGATGACCGAGCGCGACGTAGTCGAAGCCCTCGTAGACGGCGGCGGGTACCTGCGTGGCGCCGCCGACGCTGAGCGGCCGCTCGCTCTCGCTCTCCAGCGCGCCGGCGACGAAGGCGTGGCCGACGACGACGCTGCGCTCGCCGGCCGGAGTGGCGGCGAGCGCACGGGCGACGCCGGCGGTGGCCACGGCCTGCTGGTCGTGGATGGCCTCGTCGCCGTAGGCGTGGCGCGCTTCGGCGGCGTCGGCGTAGGGGAGCGGGTGCACGCGCAAGGGGCCGTGCTCGTCGCGCAAGACGATGGGCGAGGCCGCCTGCGGTAGCTCGCCGACGAGGTACAGGCCGCGCTCGCGCAGCAGCTCTGCGGCGAACCCGACGCGCACGGCGCTGTCATGGTTGCCGGCGATGGCGATGACGGGCACGCCCAGCCGCACGACGATCTCGGTGAGCACCTGGTCGAGCAACTCGACAGCCTCGGTGGGAGGCACGGCACGGTCGTAGAGGTCGCCGGCGATGAGGACGGCCGCCGGCTCCACCTCGGCGATCAGCTCGATCAGCTGCTGCAGCACCAGCTCCTGGTCACGCGTGAGGTGGACGTTGTGAAAGAGGCGCCCGAGGTGCCAGTCGGCCGTGTGGATGAGCCTCATGGCCGGGACACTACCACAGGCTCAAGACGGAGCCGCGGTGGCGGCCGGCGACTCGGGAGTCTCAAGCAGGATACAATAGGAAGAGTGCGTACCTTTCGCCTCTCCAAATCACGGATCACCGCCGGCCTGCAGTGCGGCAAACGGCTCTGGCTTGCCATCCATCGCCCGCAGCTCGAGGTGTACAGCGCCGACACCCAGCGCCGCTTCGCGGCGGGAAGCGGTGTCGGCGAGGTCGCTCGCGACCTGTACGCCGACGGCATCCTGGTCGGCGACGGTGTCCCGCTCAGCCAGGCGCTTCGCGAGACGGAGACCGCCTTGGCCAAGCCGGGTGACGTCACGCTCTACGAGGCCACCTTTCGCCACCGTGGCGTGCTCATCCGCGCCGACGTCCTCGAGCGCCGCGACGGCCGCTACCGGATGGTCGAGGTCAAGTCGGCGACGCGGCTCAAGGAGTATCACCTGCAGGACGTCGCCATCCAGGGATGGGTGACAGAGGGCGCCGGCGTCCCGCTGGACAACATCAGCGTGGCGGTGATCGACACCGACTTCGTGTACCCGGGCGACGGCGACTACAGAGGCCTGTTGCGCGAGATCCCGGTCGCCGATCAGGCCCGCCCGCTGATGGCCCACATACCGGGTTGGGTGAACGGCTTCACCGAGCTGCTCGGCGGCCCGCTGCCGGCGATCCGCACCGGCCCCCAGTGCCGCAAGCCCTTCGAGTGCCCGTTCATCACCTTCTGCGAGGAGCAGGAGGGCATCGTGCGCTGCGCTCCCGGGGAGGAGCGCGACGCTGGGGACGCCTGCGTGGCGCAGGCGCCCGACCCCGCGCTCGGTACGCTGGACCCGGCGGCGACGGCGTTTCTCGCGACGCTGCCGTACCCGCGGTACTACCTCGACTTCGAGACCGTCCAGTTCGCGGTGCCGCTCTGGGCCGGCACCAGCCCGTATCAGCAGCTCGTCTTTCAGTGGTCATGCCACGTCGAGGAGCGGCCCGGCGAGGTGAGCCACCTCGAGTTTCTGGACACCAGCGGAGAGGCGCCGATGCGCCCGGCCGCCGAGGCGCTGCTCGACGCCGTCGGCGACCGCGGCCCGATCTTCGTCTACCACGACTTCGAGAAGTGGCGCCTGGTCGAGATGGCGCGCTTGTTCCCCGACCTCGCGCCCGCGATCGACGCTGTCACCGGGCGGCTCGTCGACCTGCTGCGCCTCACCCGTGATCACTATCAGCATCCGGCTTTGAACGGATCGTACTCGCTCAAGGTCGTGCTGCCGACGATCGACGCCGAGCTCGACCACGCCTTGCTCGAGGAGGTCCAGGACGGCCTCTCCGCGCAAGCCGCCTTTCACGAAGCGGTGGAGCCCGGCACCACCGACGAGCGCCGGGCCACCCTGCGTCGCGCGCTGCTCGACTACTGCTCCCTCGACACGCTGGCTCTGGTGCGCGTCGCGCATCGGTTCGTCGGCGAAAAGGCCTGGTCGCAATGACGCATCTCGCGGAGATCTCCGTGGACGGCGAGGAGCTCGTGACGCTCGCCGACATCCTGCCCGAGCGCGGCACGCTGCGCGCCCTGTTCATCGGCAAGACGCCGTCCCCGGCCAGCATCGAGGCGGGGCACTACTTCGAGGGGCGCATGGGCAAGGGGCTGTGGAAGCGTCTGGCGGATGCCGGGCTCCTGAATCCTCAGCCCGGCGGCTTCGCCGACGACGCGCTGCTCGAGCAGGGCTTTGGCGTGACCGACCTCTGCAAGGTGCCGCGCCCGTTCGGCGACGAGCCTAGCCAGGCCGAGTACGAGGACGGCTGGGAGCGGGTGAGCGCGATCGCGACCCGGTGGCGCCCGCGCATCCTCGTGTTCGTGTACAAGGGCTCGCTCGACAAGGTGCTCCAGTACTCCTTCGGCTGGGAGCACAAGAGCGGCTACGGCTTCAACGACGACCTCATGCGCACATTCGGACGCCGGGTCTTCGCCTTCCCGCTGCCGGGCGTGGCCTGCACGGCGCGCGAGGCGCAGCGGCACATGGCCGACCTCGCCGGCGCCTTCGACGTCCAGTGACCAGGCAGATGGAGACGAGATGAAGGTCGTGGCCTTCAACGGCAGTTCCCGCAAGGACGGCAACACGGCCATCCTGTTGCGGCGCGTGCTCGCCGAGCTCGAGGCGGAGGGCATCGAGACCGAGCTCGTGCAGCTCTACAACAAGCGCTTCGTCGGCTGCACGGCGTGTCTCAAGTGCGCCGAGACCCTGGACGATCGCTGCTCGGGCCTGCCGGATGACGGACTCAACGAGTGCATCGAGAAGATGCTCGCGGCCGACGGCATCCTCATCGGTTCGCCGACCTACTACGCGAACTGCACGGCGGCGACGCAGGCACTCATGGAGCGCGCCGGCTATGCGACGCGCAAGAACGGCAACCCGCTGGCACGCAAGGTCGGCGCCGCCGTGGTCGCCGTCAGGCGCGGCGGCGCCATACACGCCTTCGACAGCATCAACCACTGGTTCCAGATCAACGAGATGATCCTCATCGGCTCGAGCTACTGGAACATCGGCATAGGCCGTGAGATCGGCGACGTCGAGAACGACGAAGAAGGCCTCGCGACGATGACGAATCTCGGCCGAACCATGGCCTGGGCGCTCAACAAGCTGAGCGCCTGACGCCGAGGCGGCGGAGCCTCTTCAGCCCCGCCGCCGCCTCACGCGGGCGCAGCGCGCCCGCGCCCGTCAGTTGCCGCTCTTGGGCAGGTACGGGACCAGCCAGCTCACGAACGCCGACTCGCTGCGCGTCTGCATGAAGAAGGTACCGGGGCCGGTGAGATTCACCACGAAGCCTTCTCCCGAGAAGAACAGCGACTTGAGGCCGCCGACCTTCTGCACCTGGATGGGCATCGCCTCGTGCCAGGCGACGAGGTGCCCGCTGTCGACCGTGTACTGCTGGCCCGCCGCGAGGTCGACGCGGCGAAGGGCGCCGTAGGTCGCGTAGATCACCTTGCCGCGCCCGCTGCACTTGACGACGAAGAAGGACGAAGCGCCGAAGGCCCCCTTGAGGCCGCCCCACTTGGTGTCGAGGTCGATCCCCATTTCAGAGGCGACGAAGCCGTCACGATGGTAGAGCCACGTGTCGCCCTGCTGGTCGATGTACGACATGTCGCCGGGCAGGGAGTGGGCGAGCACCATCTCGCCGCCTGTCGCCGGCGCCGTGAACGTGTTCATGAAGAACGACTCGCCCGAGAGCGACCGCTTGAGACCTTTGAGCACGCCGCCCTGGGTGGACGTCTCGATCTGCGTGCCTGTGGTCATGCTCAGCATCGCGCCGCCCTCGCAGCGTATCTGCTCGCCGGGGGTCATGCGCACCACCGCCACGGTGAAGGCCGGACCGTTCTGGAACTCGACTTCCATGTGTTGCCTCCTCGATTCTCACCCGGACCGTGCCGGCCCGGCGCCCGGCGGCCCGAGCCGCCCCGCCCTATTCATCGGCCACCTTACCCGCTGGGCTTGAGCGCCACCCCTCCACCGGCGCGGCGCGAATCTCAGGCGAGCAGCGTCGCGGCGGCCTCGCGCAGTGCCGCCGTGTGGCGATCGACGTCGTCGATCGTCGTCTGCGGCGCCATCAGCGCCATGTTATGGAAGGGCGTCATCAGGATGCCGCGGTTCAGCATGAAGAGGTGCAGGTAGCGGTCGAGCTCTTCGTCCTCGGCCGCGGCCGCCTCGCCCCCGTTTCGCGGCGCGACCGGCCGCGGCCAGTACTCGGCGCGGCAGCCGAGGCGCTTCACGACCCACGGCAGCTCGAACTCGTCGATCACGCCCTGCACGCCGTCGGCCCAGCGTCCGGCCAGAGGGATGGTGTGCGCGAAGGCCGCCTCGGTGAGGACCTCTGCGAGGGTGGCGCGCACTGCCGCCACGCTCAGCATGTTGCCGGCGAGCGTGCCGCCGATGCCGCACTCGTCGGCGGCGTGGTAGTCCCAACCGGCGCGGATGCGCTCGGCGACCGCCTGGCCGAAGCCGTAGACGGCGGCGGGCACGCCGCTGCCGATCGGCTTGCCCAGGGTGACCACGTCGGGCTCGAGGCCCCAGGCCCCGGTGCAGCCGCCGGGGCCGGCGCAGATGGTGTGCGTCTCGTCGATGACGAGCAGCGTGCCGGTCTCGCGGGTCAGGCGGCGCAGTTCGGCGTGGTAGCCCGCGTCGGGCAGGATGATGCCGATGTTGGTCAGCGCCGGCTCGGCGAGCACGCAGGCGACGTCGCCGGGCGCGAGCGCCTTCTCCAGGGCCTCGAGGTCGTTCCACTCGATCACCTTGCTCGTCACCGTCGGGTCGACCGGCGGGCCGGCGTTGCCCGGCTTCGGTCCCGGCACGCCGTCGTTGATGGTGATGATCGTCTCGTCCACGGAGCCGTGGTAGCAGTAGTTGTAGACGAGGATCTTGGGGCGCCGCGTCACGTGCCGGGCGAGGCGCACCGCGAAGCGGTTGGCGTCGGTCGCCGTGAGCGCCAACTGCCAGTACTGCAGGCCGAAACGGCGCGCGAGTTCGTCGGCCACCCAGAGCGCATCCGCGGTCGGCAGCATCGTCGTGATGCCGCGCGCGGCCTGCTCGGCGATCGCGGCGACCGACGCCTCCGGCGAGTGTCCCGTCATCGCGCCGGTGTCGCCGAGGCAGAAGTCCACGTACTCGTGCCCGTCGACGCAGGTGAAGCGGGCGCCGTGCGCCTCGGCCACGAACGGAGGGAAGGGGCTCGCCCAGCGCGTCATCCAGTTCATCGGCACGCCGTCGAGCAGGTGCGCCTGGGCCTGCTCGAAGAGCGCCGCCGAACGCGGGTGTCGGGCGA